>CAZEST010000036.1:0-16251 GCA_964514745.1 uncultured Alistipes sp. | reverse complement strand
AATTAGCATTTTCGAAGCCGTTGTTGAGGTGTGGGTGGCGGATAGTACGGAAAGATGCGGCGAGAAGATTAGGTTATGTCAAGAATTATTCGTTATTTTGCGAGATGAAGAAGCTGTTGCTGTTTAATCCGGAGAATGATATTGCGCTGGGAATGGGGCTGGCGCGGTTTACACCACCGCGGCAGGCAGCTCTGCTTCATCGAGCCGGGGCGATGTTGGCTGCTTGGTTGGGGGATGAGCAGGATTACGTCTACGTTGAGTCGGCCGATTTGGAATCGGCAAGAGAGTGGCATCGCGATATGGCCGTTAGACTGGGCTTGCATTTGCCTGAACCTATTGATTCGATAGAAGGCGCGGTGATAGAGGCCGTTGAGCCATTTGGCTGGAGCCTGGATACTATTGCACAGTTTGAAAGAGTCGGTGTATCGGAGCAGTTGTTGCAAAACAAGTGCACGGAGATGGATCGCCATCGCAAACTGTCGCATCGCAGTTCGGCACTAAACTTACTCGAACAATTATCAATACAGGGATATCATCTTCAGCAGCAGTTGCCTATTGAGGCGAAATCGTTGGCAGAGGTTGAGGTTGCAGTTGGCGCATTTGGGGAGGCTTATGTAAAGTCTCCATGGTCGTCGAGTGGGCGAGGAGTGTTCCCGATAACAGGTGCGACACTGGCTGTATCGGCCGACCGAATTCAGGGGATTATCAAGCGACAGGGTTCAGTGATGGTTGAGCCGGCTATGCCAAAGTTGCAAGACTTTGCGATGTTGTTTGACTGTGGTGAGTTTGTCGGTTACTCTCTATTCTATAATTCCACGGCTACTAACTATGGTGGTAATTTTGTAGCCTCGGATGATCGAATCCTTGAGCAATTAAGTCAATGGATACCGATTGCGGATGTGGAAGACTTGCGTCGAGAGATTACCAAAGGGTTGGCTGCGGTTCTTGGCGATGAATTCTACAATGGCAAACTGGGGGTTGATATGATGGTCTGCAGTAATCCCGGAGGGGTGGCCTGGATTGCTCCGTGTGTGGAGATAAACTTACGAGCCACGATGGGGTTCGTGGCTCGCGGAGTATATCGTAAAATCGGAAGGGAGGGCGTGATGACCATTACGCCTAAGATGGCCGGGCAATCACGTCCCGAGGGGATTAATCTTATTCCTGAGAATCAATGGTTTTCGGCTCAGTTCTGCGAACAAGCTTAACAACGTTCTCAACGTGGTGAGTGTGGGGGAACATATCCACGGGTCTAACAGCCTCTACGCGATATTTTACATCCAGTAGGGCGAGATCGCGAGCTTGAGTGGCCGGGTTGCAGCTTACGTATACGATTCGCTCGGGTTCGGCATCAAGAATTACATTGACAACATCGTTGTGCATACCTGCACGTGGAGGGTCAACAATCATAACATCCGGACGACCGTGTTCGGCGATGAAATCAGCGGTCAATACGTCCTTCATATCGCCGGCAAAGAACTGCGTATTGTTCAGTCCGTTAACCTCAGCGTTGAGTTTGGCATCTTTGATAGCATCCTCAACATATTCGATGCCGATTACCTTGCGAGCCTTACGTGCTACGAAGTTGGCAATCGTACCGGTGCCGGTATAGAGGTCGTAGACCAGTTCGTTACCGGATAGGTTGGCAAATTCGCGCGCAACCTTATAGAGATTGTAGGCCTGACGCGAGTTAGTTTGATAGAAAGATTTCGGACCGATGCGGAAGCGTAATCCTTCCATTTCTTCTTCGATATAGGGTTTGCCGGAATGGAGCAGAATGTCGAGGTCGGCGATGGTGTCGTTTGCCTTGGTGTTGACAACATACATCAGTGATGTAATCTCCGGGAAGTTGCTGCGAAGGCTGTCGAGTACAGCCTTGATAGCCTCTTGATTATCTTCGCCGAACGACATAACAACCATTACTTCTCCGGTAGATGCGATGCGAATCATCATGGTGCGTAGCAAACCAACCTGATTTCGGAGGTCGAAGAACGACAGGCCATGTTCCTTGGCGAACGCCTTCACATGTAGACGCAGGCGGTTGCCGAGGTCGTCTTGGAGGTGGCATTTATTGATATCCAGAACCTTGTCGAATGCGCCCGGAATATGGAATCCGGCAGCATCGCGGTCGGTAAATTCTTCGCCTGAGCGCATCTGTTCCCAAGTTAGCCACTTCTTATTGGAGAAAGTGTACTCCATTTTGTTGCGATATTCGCGCGTGTTTTCCGAGCCTAAAATCGGAGTAATTTCCGGGAGCTCCACTTTTGCAATGCGGCGGAGTGCGTCTTCAACTTGCTGCTGCTTTGCACGCAACTGTTCCGAATAGGGGAGATGTTGCCAGCGACATCCGCCACACACACCAAAGTGTTCGCAGAAAGGTTCAACACGTAGTTCCGACGGCTTTACCAATCGTTCGATGTGTCCTTCAGCGTAGGAATGTTTTTTGCGATCTATTTTAACATCGGCAATATCGCCGGGTGCTCCATAGGGGATAAAGACAACCATGTCGCCATAACGGGCGATTGCATTACCTTCAGCGGCAACTGTGGTTATCTCAAGTGATTCAAGTAGAGGTAGTTCTTTTCGTTTACGAGCCATACAGTCCTTTTCAAAGGGTTGGATACTGCAAAGTTACAAATAAATTCCGAACTTTGCGGTAGCCAACTGCTATTTTGCCTTGGAATCGTTGGCCGGGGTTGCATCGAGGCGCGTAGCAGTGTAGCCGATTTTTTCAAGAGCCTTGATCAGAGCTTCTGCATTGTTTTTGTCGGCATCGTAGGTGATGGTTACTGTCTGCTCATCGAGATTGGTAACGATATTTTTCACGCCCTTTTCAAAGCGCAGGTTCTTCTTGATATTTACTTCGCAAGAAGAGCAGTGCATTTGCGGATCGGTAGTTACGACTAGTGTCTGAATATCTTTTGCAAATGCAGTGACCGCCATGATTGCCATGGAGAGAATCAATGAAAAACGTTTCATATGAGTTTTGTCGTTGGGTTGTTTTTTATTTTAAATTATATCTCATGCCGACATAGAACATCGCGCCATGTATAGGCCCCCAAACAAGTGTTGGCTCGAACGAGGAGTCCCATGGATTGTCAGCACCGATGATGGGATTTTTCTGCTTAAACCCGGTTAGGTTTTCGCCGCCAATGTAGACCGAGAAGTGACGGAACCAGCGAGTAATCTGCGCATTTAATTGAGGAAATGAGTTGAATCGCGGATTATCGGCGAGAGGCAAACGTCCGCCACCATTCAGTTGCAGAGTGGCATCAAATTGCCATAGCTCAAGAGGAGTCTTGTAGGATGCCGTAAACAGCGTTTTCGACTTGTTTGTCAGCGGTTTTTCCAGCAACTTACCGCCGTAAGTTGTTTTGACGTCGTTAAGGCGGTAGGCAGCGGTGAAACTCAAGCCGTCAATAATGGGATATGTTGCATCTATCTGGAACGTGTGGGAGAAGGAGCGTCCGTCAAGATTTGTAATCCGAATTTCATTGGGATTTGAGTCGTAGTCCACGATGACTTGGCTATCGAAGTCAGTGTAGTAATACTCGGCGTTGAGATTCAGAGGTTTACCAAACAGGGGAATCGTTAGTGCGGCGCTTATGCCGTAGTTCCACGCCTTTTCCTGATTGAGAATATCAATGACCAGTGAGCGCCCGCTGGCGATTAGGTAATTGTTTTCGGCCAGGGCATAGACAGTGCGGTAACCTTTTCCAATCGATGCGCGGAGTGTCAGCAGCTCCAAGGGAGTCCATTTTAAGTGGGCTCGCGGTGTGACGAACGAACCGAAGATTGTACTGTAATCGTAGCGAAGTCCTGCCATAGCAATAAACTTATCGTGGTAGTTGAACGTATACTGAGCGTAAACTCCCGGTGTGGATTCGTTGCTTTTTTGTGAGGTGGGTGTTAAGGACATGTCATGTGTAAGCCGAAACCACTCATGCAGGTCGTCGTAGTTGTAGCTCAATCCGGTTGATAGGCTGTGCATTTTGGAGAAATCGCTTTCAAACATTAGCGAGGCATATAGGTTGCGCTGATCGGCGTTGTAAAGTTTATGACCATATGTGCCGTCTAGTGAATGATACGTGCCGTCTAGAATCAGGGCAATATTGCTGTTCTTTTCGTGGTCCAAAATGAATGCATTCTTAGCGAATACCTCATAGCGTTGAGTCTTGATGCTGATTTCATAGAGATTATCGCCCGACGCCATACTCATGTCCATGGTATGGGCAGTCTGACCGCTACGGCGATTTTCGTTGAGAATCTTTAACCCTCCTTGAAAAATATAATTTTTGCTGAACAGAGCCCAACGGTTCATTACGTCAATTTGGCGAATTTGGGGATTGTCGAGGAATCCGTCGCCGTTGCCATCGTGGGCAGCGTAATTGTCTTCATAGTGCGCTAACAGAGCACTGCTGAGCTTGCTGTTGAAATGGTAATTAGCATCAGCGTTTACCTCAATACGGCTGTTGCTGTCGGTGTAGACATTGGCGTTGACGTTTTCTTCGGATTGAGGTTTAAGATACTCAATATTAATTTGGCCGGAGATAGATTCATAGCCATTCTTGACAGACGATGCGCCCTTAGATACTTGAATACTTTGCATCCATGGCCCCGGCACGTAGCCCAGCGCATAGGGCTGCGCCAAACCTCGAAAATTGGGGATGTTCTCGGTTAGCATCTGAACGTATGAGCCCGATAGACCAAGCAACTTAATTTGCTTTGCACCGGTAGTTGCATCAGAATAATTTACGTCAACGGATGGGTTGGTCGTAAAACTTTCGCCGAGATTGCAGCAGGCAGCTTTTACTAATTCCGTACCGGTTATAACCGTTTGATTAGTTATGCCGCTCGATTTAATAATGCCATGGCGATAACCCTTGACAACTACTTCATTAAGGCTGTAGGGCTGCATAGCTATATCATAGTGTTGGTTGTCGGCAACCGATAGCGTCTCTGTTTCGTAGCCTACGAAGCTAATAACCAATTCGCCGGATGTCTTGACGTAATCAATACGGAATATACCGTCGGCATTCGTTGTACTCGCCTTATTCGTGTTGAGCCATTTCACAACTGCCCCCGTTATCGGTTCGCCGTTTTCATCCGTTACTCGTCCGGTAACTATAGCGTTGGCCGACAAGGTTGCCAATGAGAATAATCCTAATACAATTTTCTTACCCGCTATTCTCATTATATCTTGTGATTAGTGTTCATATACCGTATTGCTATTTTGCGACTGCAAAGTTACGAATTCTTTTGTCCTTTGCCGTTATACTATTCTTCCAAATTATTTAAACATTATTAGGGGCAGGACTGAAGCGATCAGACGGCTTTGATGAATTGGGGTAATACGGGCTGCTGTAGTTGCCATTCGATGCTCATCGGACGGTCGCCGTAAGATCGTAGATAGTCAACAAATCCGAAGCAATAGAAGGCTGCAGTATTGCCGTAACCGTCGGTCTTTTCTTCGCGGACAAACAGCAGGAAGCGCTTGCCATTGACACGTTGGTTTACGTAGCGAGCCCCCTTGCCATCGTGGGCCTCTGCATTCGATGATTGCCAGTGAAACATACGTTCGTTGATTACGTAGTCGTCGTATTGAGTTGTTGGTGAGAAGTCAGCATCTGACTTGTTGAGCGTTACGAAAAGAAGCTCGGTGTTGAGGGGCTTTACATCGAATATTCCAAAACTTTGCATGTCGCGCTCTGCGGTCTGATAGCCGAAAAATGATAGGATTTCGGTGCGCGAGTAACAACCGTATTGTTCCAATCGTGGCGGCATCCCTTGCCCAATGCGGAAGGTCTTTATCTGAATATTAGCGAGCAGATAATCAACTAATTCCTTGATTTCGTTGATGAATAGTGGATAGCGCTTAAGCAGGGCAAGAGCTTCCGCTATCGACCCAAATCCTAATTTCTGTATAGGCTTCTGGAATAGAGTATAATAGAGCATTACCGTATAGGGGTGCTCTTCATCGCTGACCCGAGAGATGTCGCCCTTGTTGTTCATTACTTTGTAGATGAACTTTAGATAGTCGGCTGAATTAATGTGGGTAAGACCGGCAATTCCTTTTTCGAATCGGGCAGTGTTAGCATCATTATCGTAATTGCATTTGCCCGCATCTCGTTTTAACTTGGTCCAGCAATTACCCTTATAGATAATACGTACATCTTGCCCGATTTGCTCGATGAAATTGGTCAGCGTAGGCGTCTCGGTAAACGACTGCAGCTCGGCTATTAAGCGCTTGCGGTTATAGATTGCTGCAGAAATATTCTCGAGCACCATGCGCTGGGCTTTCTCTTCGAGATGAATGGAACATCCGTAGGGAAGAACCGTGAATCCGTTTTTGATTTGCTCTGTCAACTTCTTATCGGTTCGTAGCATTAGGCTGCGAAAGCGACTTGCGTAGTCGTAGTTGCGATTTAGCTGTGCAACAAAGTCTAATACGGTGAGTACCTGTTTGCCGGGCGATAAACGCAGACCACGTCCGAGTTGTTGCAAGAAGATTGTCAGACTTTCGGTAGGACGCAGAAATAGCACCGTGTCAACTTCCGGAATATCTACACCCTCGTTAAAGATATCTACTACACAAAGATAGTTGATCTCACCGGATGCCAGCTTTTTGTTAAGGCTTATACGTTCTTCGGGGTTGTCGCTCGTAAGGCATGCTGCTCTTAGTCCTTGATTATTAAGACTGTTGGCCATGTAGGAGGCATGCCGCTTATCGGCGCAGAAACATAAGGCTTTACATTTGTCTTCATCGGGCAGGTAATATTTGAGGCTTCGCACTACGAGTGAAGCTCGTTGCGGAGTACATAACTTATCGTAGAGGCGCGACGTAATATATCGCTTGCCCGACATCAGTTTGTCATCTGAAAGATCGGTTTCGGAATCGCTTATGCAATAGTATTGAAATGGGGTTAATAATCCTTCGTTCAGCGCCTGCGGTAGGCGGATTTCCGCACTGATTTTATTGCAGAAATCCGGTAGGAGGCTGGCTCCGTCCATACGTTCAGGCGTAGCAGTCAGACCGATTAGTATGTTCGGGGTAAAATGTTCCAAAATACAGCGGTAACTGTCGGCGGTAGAGTGGTGAGCCTCGTCTATTACAATGTAATCGTAATAGTTGGCATTCAGTTTGGAGAAGATCTCCTCGAATTGTGAATGTAGAGTCTGCACCGAAACAAACAGTTCATCGCATCGTTGCGGTCGATAGCTGCCTACCCATAATTCGCCAAAATTGGCATCCATCAGCACGCTGCGGTATGTGAATAGCGCCTGACGCAGGATTTCTTCGCGGTGAGCAACAAACAGTATCTTTGCTTTGTGGCCGAGTTGCTGCGAAAATTGCCGAAAATCAAAGGCCGAAATGACGGTTTTGCCTGTGCCGGTTGCAGCTACTACTAAATTCCTTCGGTTTCCTTTATCGCGTTCCAGTTGAAGCTTTTCGAGAATCTGTTTTTGATGGGGTAGGATTGTATAGCGGCAAAACGAACTCAGTTGTAGTTTCTTTTCGGCGGTTGAACGCCTATCTTCCGCCATGTGCCGGTTGAAGCGATCAATGCCGCCATCGCGGAAATCCTCAAAATTCGGGCTGTTCCAATATCTGTCGAATGTGGCTAAAGCTGTCTTAATGATGTGGGGATTCTCTATATTTGTTACGCGAATGTTCCATTCCAATCCATCGGTCTGCGCAGATTTCGATAGGTTGGATGAACCGATATAGGCGGTACTTAATCCGGTTTGTCGCTCAAATATGTATGATTTAGCGTGTAAACGCTCGATGTCGGTATGGTATGAAATGCGTATCTCGGTGTTGGGAAGTTCCGCAAGACGTGCTACGGCTTTTGCCTCGGTAATTCCGCAGTAGGTAGTTGTAATGATGCGGAGCTGATGGCCGGGTATTTCACAGAATTTCCTGAGTTTATCAAAAATAAGATTTACGCCGGAGAGTTTAAGGAACGATACGATAAGACTTATTCGATCGGCGCTGGCAATGTCGCGTTCGATTTCAGAGCTTAGAGATAGTATGCTCTGACCACCCGTAAAAAGATTACTAACCCTGAACCCCGACAGCGGACGTATGGACGTCTGTCTCGTGGCGCTGCGAAGCGCATTCTCTTGAGCGTCAATGACCTCGGCAAGGATCTGTTTATCGTTGGCGATTTTGTCATCGTCATCGCTCAGTAATTCAATGATTTTGTTGGCAACACCCGTACGTTCTTCTGCCGATAAATCCTCCGCGAGACGTCGTTTAACCAGTTTGCCGATATAATCGGCAAGCATGCTCGGCGATTCTGCATCATCCACCTTATCCTCCTTACACAGCAACCCTTGAGCCATGGTTTCGTTCATGTCTTTTTTGAGCTCGTTGGTAATTAGGTGCTCGTATACGCCCTTGTTCAGTTTCATGTTTTAGAGATTTATGGCAAAGTTACTGAAAAGCGCTGAAATATCTATCTGTTTTGAATGTAAATATAATTTATTTTGTGTATTTTTGCAGTGAATTATTTAAATCTTAACGATGGAAGAATCGCATTCTATTGAGAATAATAATCCGTGGATATTGCCGGTTATTTCGGCAATACTGTTGTTGGTAGGCATTATCTTGCAGCATTGTTCAAGTCTTCTGGATGCGCAGTGGATAAGTGTGGTATACTATCTGGTAGCGTTTTTGCCGGTAGGTGTCCCGGTGTTTAGAGAGGCTTATTCCGAGATGAAGGAAGGCGAATATTTCAGCGAGTTTACGCTGATGGCGATAGCTGCAATAGGTGCATTCTGCATCGGAGAGTATCCTGAGGCGGTTGCTGTAATGTTGTTCTATACGGTAGGGGAGACGTTGCAGGATATGGCTGTTGATAGAGCATCGCGCAATATTAGTAATCTGCTGGATGTAAGGCCGGAACGTACGGCCGTAGTTCGTGATGAGAAGCTGATAGATGTTGCGCCTCAGGAAGTCGCCGTCGGCGAGCTGATTGAATTACGGCCCGGAGAACGTGTGCCTTTGGACGGAGATTTGGTCAATGATGATGCTGCGTTTGACACCTCAGCGTTAACAGGAGAGAGTGTGCCACGAACCATCCGACGTGGCGAGCAGGTTTTGGCCGGTATGATAGTAAGCGGACAGAGTATTCGTATTCGAGTTAACCGCCCCTATGATCAGAGCACGTTGGCCCGTATTCTTTCGTTGGTGAAAGATGCTGCTGAACGTAAGGCCCCTACGGAGTTGTTTATTCGAAAGTTTGCCCATGTTTATACTCCGATAGTGATAGCAATGGCTGTAGCTATCGTGATTCTGCCGGCGTTGGTAGGACAGTTCTTCGACTTTCAATATGTCTTCTCTGATTGGTTGTCAAGGGGATTGGTCTTTTTGGTCATCTCTTGTCCGTGTGCGTTGGTGATTAGTGTGCCGTTGGGTTATTTTGCCGGTATAGGAGCGGCTTCCAAGTTGGGAATCCTTTTCAAGGGGAGCAATTATTTGGATGCCATTACAAGGTTGGACGCCATTGCATTTGATAAGACCGGAACGCTTACTAAAGGCAAATTTGAAGTGTTTCAAATCGACGTAGCTGACGGTGTGGATAAATCGTTCTTCCTCAACGGGGTAATGAGCGTGGAGGAGAAAAGTACCCATCCGATTGCTCAGGCTGTAGTTGCGTATTCACTTCAACAAGGTGCTCGAAAGCTGCCCATAACCGAAATGAGTGAGATTTCAGGGCATGGTGTGGCAGCCGTTGTTGATGGCCATAAGGTACTTGTTGGTAATATGCGCTTGATGAAGACGTATGGAGTGGATATCCCCGATTCCTTCAGTGACAGCATTGCTACAATCGTACTTTGCGCTATTGATAATAGTTATGCCGGTGCATTATTGCTGTCGGATACGTTGAAAGATGACGCTAAGCAAGCTATTGACCTGCTTAAGCAAGAAGGCATTAGTGAAATTCATTTGCTTTCCGGGGATAAGAGCGAGATAGTGAACCATGTAGCTATGCAGTTAGGTGTTCCGATTGCAAAAGCGGAACTTCTGCCGGAAGATAAGGCCTCGTATATCCGTTCATTGATGGGTGAACAGCAGAAGCAGGTGGCCTTTGTTGGTGATGGAATGAATGATGCTCCGGTGTTGGCTATGAGTAATGTTGGCATTGCCATGGGCGGCCTGGGCAGCGATGCAGCTATAGAAAGTGCGGATGTCGTTATACAAAACGATATGCCGTCACGCGTTGCCACCGCTATTAAAATCGGACAATATACATCAACTATTGTCCGCCAGAATATTGTTGGCGCCGTAGGGGTAAAAGTAATTATTCTTGTAGCCGGTGCTTTGGGCTTTGCTTCGCTGTGGGGCGCCGTTTTTGCTGATGTTGGTGTGGCCCTTCTCGCGGTAGCTAATTCCATGCGTGTGCTTTATAAAAAGTATATGGTCTAAGTAGTAAGAGGGTTAATTTGACCAAAATGTAAAAATGTGCTCTACGACTTTGGTTGTAGGGCATATTTTAGTCGCATTTTGTAATGTCACTCTCGTATAATTTTTGTATTTTTGCAAAGTATTCGTGGCTCATTGCTATGGGTGAAAGATGAAATGCAGTGGCTATGCCGCATTGCTACATTAATGCATATGACATTGTCGTAGCTAGTTGTTGTTACCCCTTATCGCTTAATACCAGCATATAAGGGGAAATATGTGTATTGCTTTGATAGTAGCGAGATAGTGTCTTTTTAACATTTTATGGCTTTTAAAATCTCGATATCAGATCTGTTTGCTTCTGTTGCTTGTGACAAAAACAAGGGACGATGGAGGCTACGTACGTCTGCTTTGCGCCAATTTCAAGTATATGTTGGACGTGATGAGTTTTCTTCCGAGGAAATAACCAAGGAATTTATTGACGACTTTCTGTCGTGGATGGTTAAAAGCGGGGCTTCTCCTAAAACGATTGAACTATATCGAGGCGCTTTAAGGGTATTGCTTGTTGAGCAGTATCCGGAGGCGGAGGCTCAGATTAGACAGGCTTTTGTAAAGTCGCCAACACGTAGAGGCGCGCGCACCCATGGATTGAATGTTGACCAATTACGCTCGCTAACGCGAGCCGTGTTTGGTGAGCGAGAGGATCTAACCCAAGCACGTGACTTGTTTATGTTTTGCGTTTATTGCGGGGGCTTGGACTATAAGGCGGCGAGTTTGCTGACCAAGGCTGATATTCAAGATGGCTATATTTGTTTGGAATCCGGGAAGCAGATTGTAGTAAATCTGAATCTGCAGGCTATCATTTCAATGTACGATGTTGAGGGTTGCCCCGAGCTGTTCCCTTTTTGCCGATCTATGAGCGAACCGGGGTATACAGAGCGCCTGAAAGAAATAGGCGAACGTTTCCGCATTCCTCGAATTAAAGACCATCATTCAGAGGCAAAAGCATGGCTTTCGGCAGCTAAAGAATTGCAGATTGCAACGGAGTTGATGGCTGCTTGCGTTTATAAACGAGTAGATATCTTGACGCATTACAGCGGCGACGCCTCGGCCGACCAAGCTCAAATGGATGAGGCCATTGACGAAGTCTGCAAGTCGGTAGTTGATAATACGGAGCATTGGTATGCCATGAAGCTTCGCAGCCACGTTACGCCTGACGATATCTTACGTCAGCTCTACGATAATGAGAAATATCCCGTGTTGCGTCAACTAAAAACTTATTATCCAATGGAGGATATTAAGGTGAAGGTTAGCGGCAAATGGAAACAAGATACTCGAGCATTCATCAAGGATGTGCTGTTTTTCCGTACAAAAGAGCGCTATGTTAATCTGCTCTTCCGTATCATTCGCAATTCGGCATGGATATTCCGCCAATCAACCTCGGCCGATTCGCCTTACGCTGTAATCTCGCAGCACGATATGGAGAACTTCCAGCGAGCTATCTCGCAATTTACCGATGATATTGCCGTTACGATTGTTGAGAATGCCGATATTCAGGTAGGTAAGCGAGTGCGTCTGAATGCCGGCGAGTTTGCCGGGTGTGAGGGTATTATTGAGGGAGAAGAATCGAATGCAACTACCTCTGAATTGCGCAACTTCTACATCCAATTTACTTCCAATAACTCCTTCAAATTCCAAATCAAGGTCAGCGAAAGCATGCTAACTCTTATCGATTAATGGAGATTAGAAGAATACAAGAAGCTGATATTGACGCCTTAATCGCTTTTGGAGAATCGGTTTATCCCCAAAGGAGAGCGTATTATCATACCATTGTAGAGTTCTTCCAAAAAGGTAGGATTCAGGGATATACCGGTGGCTTGGTGCTGACTGAAGATGGCAATATCTGTGGCCAGATTTTAGCTACGTCTGCTACAATGTGGTATAAGGGCCAATCCTATAGGTCAGGCTGGTTATACGATTTCATCGTACGCGAGGATTTGCGTAAGGATGTCTGGGGGGTAGATTTATTGATGGAAGGGCGTAAGGAATTTAAGGATGCTTGCTCGGTAGGAGCCAATCAGGAGGCCTTAAGTATGAATTTAAAGCTTGGCTCCAAAATGTTGGGAGAGTTGAGAAAATATGTAGGCCTAACTTCCTTGTTGATGACTCCGTTCTATCTGATGTCCCGGTCAAGCAAATCATTTCCGGATAAAGTTGCCGGGTTCTCGTTAATCCAAAGCTCTCGGGATGTTAAGTCGAGAGATTATTACAACTCAGACCTGCTTGAATCCGGCCGTAATCAGGATTTTATATCGTGGAGATTCTTTACGAAAGGTTACAAGGATTATTCGTTCTATCAGCATGCCAATGGAGATTACTTCGTAGTCAGGCCGATAAAATATAAGGGCGTTAGGCTTCTGGCTGTAGTAGATTTTCGTTGTGATTTATCAACTGTGGAGCATTTTCGGGAGATCTTTAAGGCTGTAAAGTCAATAGCACGAGCATTGTCAATCCCCTTTATTTTGTGTGGCTCCTCCCATCAAGCAGTCGATGAGGTTATGGAACAAGCCCATTGTAAATCTATTGGTCGCCCACGACCAATTACTACAGCCGGCAAATATAAGGGCGCATTAGACACAGAAAAAATACAGCGTAGGGAGTTTACGTTAATAACTCTCGCTGATTCAGATGGAGAAGTATCATGGTAGGTAACAAAGGTACTTTAGTTATATCTCTGGATTTCGAGTTAATGTGGGGCATGATTGATATTGCTACTGCAGATGACTATGGAATCAGTAATGTTTCTAATGTATGGCAGGCAATTCATCGTATGCTTGATCTCTTTGAACAACATGCTATTCATGCAACGTTTGCAACTGTAGGATTTATTTCTTACCCGGATAAGCAGGCGTTATTGAATGATTGTCCGGAGGTAAAACCTTCTTATATAAATAGCAAGGTATCGCCGTATGCCAACAACTATATCGAGCGGATTGCAGCGCAGCATCAGCCGTTATATTTTGCGCCGGATTTGATTAGAGATATTGCAGCTGCTAAAGGAATGGAGATTGGCTCTCATACGTTCTGCCACTACTACTGTACAGAGCCCGGTCAGACCGTTGATGAGTTTCGTGAAGATCTTCGCAAATGGATGTTAAGGGCGAAGGACTGTAACATTCAGTTGAAGAGTGTAGTATTTCCGCGCCATCAAATCCCGCAGGAATATCTCGATGTATGTGTGGAGGAGAATCTGAAGGTCTACCGTGGCAACGCGAGAAGGTTTTTCGATTTTTCTAAGACCGGTTTGGCCGACTTACTGCAGCGTGTAGGCCGCCTCGCTGATTGCTATATCAACCTATCCGGATTTAATACGTATTCGGCAGAGTCACGCATTGAAGCGAATGGGATGATTAACGTGGCGGCAAGTAGATTCCTGCGTCCGTATAGTAAGAAACTATCTTTTTTAGATCCTATTCGTTTGCGCCGCATAAAAAAGGAAATCACGTATGCTGCACGTCATGGAGAGATGTATCATCTATGGTGGCATCCGCATAACTTCGGAAGTTGTATGGATGAAAATTTCAGCATACTTCAACAGATACTCAAGCACTTTGATTATTGTAGAGACCGGTATGGTATGACATCTATGAATATGGGTGAATATGCCGGTTTTGTAGCCGGTAAGCGGGGCCTCTGCGAAAAGTAATCGTAACTGCTTTCAAGAAATTTAAAAGACGTAGAAATGGAACTCAAAGAATTCATAGACAACTTTGCTGCTCAGTTCGCAGGCACTGATGCAAGTGAGTTTACAGCCGACACCAAGTTTAAGGACCTTAAGTATTGGTCATCGCTCATGGCTTTATCAATCATAGCAATGGTTGATGATGAATATGATGTAGATCTAAAAGGTCAGGATATTCGTAATTGTGCAACTATTGCTGACTTGTTCGAAATAGTAAAAAGCAGAGTTTGATGTATAATCCTTTTTCTTTAGAAGGTAAAACCATTCTCGTTACCGGTGCATCGTCAGGCATTGGCCGAGCTACCGCAATCGAATGCTCAAAGCTTGGGGCATCGGTGGTTATCACCGCTAGAAATGAACAACGATTGTCGGAGACTTTTGCTCAATTAGAGGGCGAGGGGCATAAGATGATTATTGCTGATCTGTCGGATGAAGCTCAACTTGACCTCTTGGTAGATGGCTGTCCACCGCTTGATGGACTTGTTAACAATGCCGGAATTACCGAAACTTTAATGACTCCGTTCATCAAACGGGCAAAGTTGATGAAAGTTTTGGAAACGAATGCTATAGCACCTATCCTTTTGACTCAACGTTTGTTAAAAAAGAAAATAATCTCGCGTGGTGGAAGCATTGTTTTCACAGGTTCTATCAGTGGGCCATACGTAGCAGTTGGGGGTAATGCAATCTATTCCGCTTCCAAGGGAGCAATCCATGGCTTTATGAAGAATGCAGCGCTGGATTTATCTCTCCAAGGAATAAGAGTAAACGAAGTATGTCCCGGAATGATACACACACATATCATGGATTCCGGTTCTATCGATGAAGAACAATTACAGGTTGAGGCTCAGAGATACCCTATGAAGCGCTTTGGCCGTCCGGAGGAGGTAGCGTACGGAATCATATATTTCCTGTCGGATGCGTCATCGTTTACTACCGGGTCTAGCTTGGTTATAGATGGGGGTATCACATTAGCATAATAGAATGGCTACAATAAGATACAAAAATGTTGGCATCACAGCGATGGCTGCTTGTGTGCCTCAAAAAATTGCCTACAACAAAGATCTTACCAATATTATGTCGGAAGAGAAAGTAGGCCAAATAATTAGTACTGTTGGTATACGCGAACGTCGTATTTGCGATGATGATGTGTGTGCGTCAGACTTGTGTTACAAAGCGGCAAAGCAATTGATGGAGGACAATAATATTGCTCCGGAATCAATCGATATGCTGTTGTTCATGAGCCAAACAGCAGATTATCGTTGTCCGGCAACAGCATGTACATTGCAACATCGTTTAGGCCTGCCTGCAACTTGTGCTGCCATGGATCTCAGCTTGGCTTGCTCCGGATATGTATATGCCCTTTCTACAGCGATGGCTTTTGCTTCTACTGATGGAATCAATCGAGTATTGCTCCTTGATGGAGATGCGTTCTCAAAGGTGGTTAACAAGCGAGATAAAGTTAATGTGCCTCTGTATGGTGACGCCGGCACTGCAACGCTTATCGAAAAAGGAGATTTCGGCCAGTCTATTTTCATCCTAAATACGGATGGAAGTGGTGAAGATGCTCTGAAGATTCCTGCCGGCATGAGAAATCCTGTAACTCTGGAATCTTGCTTTGAAACGGAGCGAGAAGACGGAAACTATCGAAATGATTTGCAGGTTTACATGGATGGTATGGATGTGTTCACCTTTGCCATTAAGAATGTCCCCCGAGGCGTTAAGGAGATAGTTCAGGCAGCGGAGATTTCGGTGGATGAGATTGATCATCTTATATTTCACCAGTCCAATAAGTTCATGGTCGACTTGTTTATCAAGAAGTTGAAGGTCGATGCAGAAAAAGTGCCTTTTTGCATAGGCAAATATGGCAATACAAATTCCGCATCAATCCCTTTGACGATATGTTCAGAGCTTAGCCGGAAAATCAAGAACAATAACAAAGTTGTTATGTGTGGGTTTGGTGCCGGATTTTCATGGGGAACAGCACTCGTATCATTCGGTGCAGCTAGGATATCGTCTGTTATAGAGTATTAGGCTGTCAGAGTAAGTTTAGGATGCCAACCTTAACGGTCTTCACGCCAACATATAACCGAGCGCATACCCT
>CAZEST010000035.1:0-16512 GCA_964514745.1 uncultured Alistipes sp. | reverse complement strand
TTATTAAAGTTGAAGGTCTTAGTGCTAAGGAATTCCGTCAGCAAAAAATTAATATCTCCGAGTATACCGCCATCATTTTCACCGCGCGCACGGCTATCGACCATTTCTTCCGTCTATGCGAAGAAATGCGCGTTACCATACCCGACACCATGAAATATTTCTGCACAACAGAGCTCATTGCGCTCTACCTCCAGAAATACATCGTATATCGCAAGCGCAAGATTTTTCACGGCACTACCGGCAAACTCGACGACCTGATTCCCGCACTGACAAAGCACAACAAAGATAAATACCTCTTTGCAATCTCCGATGTCAACTCCCACGGCGCCGAACTGCTCGATGCCAACAAGGTGAACTATACCAAAGCAATCATGTATCGCACCGTAAGCAACGACTTTTCTGAAGAGGAAAAGAAAAGCTTCGACTATGATATGCTGCTGTTCTTCACCCCTGCCGGAATTGAATCGCTCAAAAAGAACTTCCCCAACTTCGAACAAGGCGACGTTAAAATCGGCTGCTTCGGAGCTGCTACCTCCAAGGCGGTTGAAGAAGCCGGCCTGCGCCTCGACGTCAAGGCGCCTACCCCCCAGGCTCCCTCTATCACTGCCGCTATTGAGAATTACCTCAAGGAGAACCAATAAGAGCCGCGAACAAGCAAGCTCGCTGTTGCGTTGAATAAAGTACATGGACGACTTCAGGCTACCAAAACAATCAAAACTCTGCTCACAGACAGCCATTGACCGACTGTTTGCACAACGCGATGCGAAGGGAGCGCTGGCCTATCCGCTACGTGCCGTTTGGGGCGACAACCTCAACCGCTATCGCGGAGACGCCGTGCAGTTTCTCGCCTCCGTGCCGAAAAAACGCCTGCGCCATGCCGTTGACCGCGTAACCATGCGTCGGCGCATCCGCGAAGCCTATCGTCTGAACCGCGCAACCTACTTTCCCGAATCGCTCAACGCGCCGTTAGACATATTGTTCATCTACGTTGGAAAGACTCAAGAGCCTTACGCCCGTGTAGAATCGGCGATGAAGCGCCTTCTGGCAAAAATTTTCCCACGCTCCACGCGCCAAACGCCTACGCCATAGCGATGACATCTCTCCTCCGACTATTCCGATTACTACTGACTAAAATTCTAATCCTGCCGATTAGATTTTACCAATACTGCATCTCCCCGCTATTGCCGGGGAGTTGCCGTTTTACGCCAACCTGTTCGCAATACGCCATCGAAGCGCTGCGAATCCACGGCCCCTTCAAGGGACTCTTGCTCGCCATCAAACGAATTCTGCGCTGCAACCCCTGGGGCGGTTGCGGCTACGATCCGGTGCCGGCGCCCGAACCGGTCGCCAACTGCCACAGCCATCGCTACCGCCATCGCTCTAAGACCCCGGAGATTATTTCGGTCAATCCCCGGTACTACAATCCTACCGCCCGCGGCCTATTTTCCGTTGGTATCCACCCCTGGGGGACCGCCAACCTATCGGCCGACCTCGCTCGCGAATTTATTGATGCCGACATAAACGCCGATTTCAACGAAGCCTTAACCTGGGCCACGGCCGACAACGTTGTTGCCATCGGGGAAGCCGGCCTTGACGCGCTTAAAGGGGCCGATGCAGAAACACAAACGAAAGTATTCTGCCGACAAATCCGGCTAAGCGAACTAATCGGCAAACCGCTCATCATCCATCTTGTCAAAGCAAACAACCGCTTCATACAGCTTCGCAAGCAGTTTCAGCCCAAGCAGCCATGGATTATCCACGGATTTCGCGGCAAACCGGAACTAATGAAGCAGCTCATGGCTATCCCCTGCCCCGGCCCACTCTACTTCTCCTTCGGCAAGAACTTCAACCCACAGACCGTAGCCGACATCCCCGAAGACCGCCTCCTCATCGAGACCGACGACGCCTCAACCCCCATCGCCACCATCCTCACCATGGTTGCCACGGCTCGCGCAACCTCAACCGCCTATCTTGCTTCCCGCATCAACCTTAACTTCGCCTTCCTCTTCTGCCACAACGCCAACAAATAACGCTAATACATCAGGCATTTCATAACTACCGCAACGCAGAATTTTAAATAATAGCGCAATCGATGAAGCGGATTCAAAATAAAATACTAACTTTGCAGTAACCAATTTTGAACCATATATCATGGAAGAAGATGTAAAAAAGAAGCTTTCCGCCGACGCCGACGGCCTGCTCACCTACGAATATATCGCCAATCATATCGACACCGTTGAACCGGATCTTGATTGGCTCGTTGACAACATGGTCAAGGTTGACCTTACCGGTCAATTCGTAATCTCTGCGGCTCGCTACCTATTTGCTATTGACGCTACCACCTTCGCTCCGCATATCGACAAGCTGATCAAAGCCGGCATCGAAAAAGACCGCGAACATCGCTACCTGGGCGATATGCTAATGCATATGTATGGTGCAGACTACGCAGACCATGCCGCAGAACTCTCCGCTAAGGACGACAACTTCCGCCGCATCTACAAACGCCTATTCCCCACCTCTGCAATCTAACCCCATATCCATCCCTCACTTTTTACGCACAAAACAGTCATGCTCAACAAACGTATTAGCCTGGTACTGACTGCAATGGTTATGGCTGCTGCAGTAGGTATCTTAGCCTTATCTTGTAAAAAAACTGTCACTATGACTTCCCAACTTACTTCTGAAGCCCCCGTTATGAATCCGGGCGACTCCCTGGTAGACATCCAAACCTCGGAAGGCGATATCCGCATCCGTCTGTTCGGCGACACACCCAAGCACCGCGACAACTTCCTGAAACTCGTAAACGAAAGTTACTACGACGGCCTGCTCTTTCACCGCGTAATCGACCAATTTATGATTCAAGGAGGCGACCCGAAATCGAAAGACGCCAAGCCCGACGAACCCCTCGGTTACGGTGGCCCCGACTACACAATCGAAGCTGAGTTGGTTTATCCTACACATTTCCATCACTACGGCGCACTGGCTGCAGCACGCGAACCGGACCAGACCAATCCGGAACGCCGCTCCTCCGGTTCGCAGTTCTACATCGTTACCGGAAAGGTTTTCAACGAGCAGCAACTCCAACAGATGGAAAAACAACTCCAACAAGTCAACAAGCAGGGCATCTTCCGCAAACTTACCGAGCAAAACCATGATACAATCATGGCCCTGCGTCGCAGCCACGATGCACCGGCTCTGATGGCCCTGCAGCAAGAACTAATTCAGCAGACCGAAAAGATTGCGGCTACCGATTCGCTGAAATTTACCGACCAACAGCGCAAAGCCTACACTACTATCGGCGGTACGCCCCACCTCGACAACCAGTACACCGTTTTCGGCGAAGTTGTTAGCGGAATGGACGTGGTTGAAAAAATCCAAAAGGTAAAAGTCAACAAGCAGAACCGCCCCGAGAAGGATGTGCGCATCATTTCAATGAAGGTTGTTAAATAATGACCGAAACATTCCATTTTTCATTGCCCAACGGACTCAGGGTTGTACACAGCTACAACCCTACGAGTTCGATGGCCGTGGTAAACACGCTCTACAACGTCGGCGGGCGCGATGAGTCGGCCGACCATACCGGGATTGCACACCTATTTGAGCACTTGATGTTTGGTGGCTCCGTCAACATTCCCAGTTTCGACGAACCGCTACAGGCCGCCGGAGGCACCTCCAACGCATGGACCTCCAACGATTTTACCTGCTTCCATAACATCATTCCGGCCCACAATATCGAGACGGTTTTCTGGCTCGAGAGCGATCGCATGCTCTCGCCGGCCTTCTCCGACAAGGCCCTCGAAGTGCAGCGTTCGGTAGTTGTAGAAGAATTTAAGGAGGTATGTCTCAACCGCCCATACGGCGACATGCCCCATAAGTTCTTTGCCATGTGCTATCCCGACCACCCCTACGGCATCCCGGTAATAGGCCGCAACTTCCACGACATCGAAAAGACCACCCAAGAGGATGCTCGCCGATGGTTTTTCAGCCATTATGCGCCCAACAATGCCGTGCTGTCGGTTGTAGGGAATATCCGCCCGGAGCGCCTGCAACAGCTCGCTGAAAAATGGTATGCCGACATACCCCGACGCGACATCGCTCCGCGCACCTTTGCCGACCCTGCCCTGCCCGAGGCGCCACGCCTAATCGAGACCTCCGGCAACGTGCCCCAAACGGCTATCAGCATCGCATTCCCGATGGGAGGATACAAATCGCCCGAATACGTGCCGGCCGACCTGATTACCGACATCCTTGCCAATGGCCAGTCGTCGCGCTTTTACCGCCGACTGCTGATGCCGGGCCAGCATTTCGCCGACATTGATGCTTCAATCCTCGGCACCGAACATCCCGGCCTGCTAATGGTAAATGCCAAGCTGCTAAATCAAGGTCCGGACGCAGAGAAAGCTGCGATAGAGGCCATTCATGCAGAACTATACGACATTGCAAACCACGAGGTTGACCCCTCAGAGCTCAATCGTTGCATAAATCGACTCGAAAGCGAGCGCGTATTCTCCATGATGAATCCGCTGACTAAAGCCCAAGCCCTGGCCCTGGCCGAAATGCACAACGAAAGGCTCGACGACATTATGCCACGCTACCGCGCCGTAACGCCGGCCACGCTACGCAGCCATGCCGCATCCATCCTCAACCCCTCACGCGCAATGACGCTTATCTACAGGCCTCAATAATCTCCCCAAAAAAAATGCCAATATCGCAACTTTTACAAAAAAAGTTTACAAAAAGTAGCGAAATTTAAAAAATTGTTGCTATATTTGACGCGCGATTAGGGGTATACCTCGCCGGAAACGCCGGAAGAAGTTACCGCTAATCCAATCTAAAGTTAAAAGGGCCTCCCGGGTTGATTGCTCGCCTGTTTCATCAAGCAAGATACCAAGGTTGCCCCGTGCTCTCATTTCTAATCATTATCAGTTTATGGAAACGCTGGATTTAAACCCCGAAGCAAACAAGCCAGAGGTTACCACCAACCCCACCTCCCCCGTGGAGTCCCTTGAATCTCAACCCACCACCGAAGCCCCCGTTATGCCGGCTCCGGAAGAGGAATTAAAAACAAAGGAAGATATCCTGGCAAGAGTTGCACAACTTGCTGCCGACGAAAACGTTGAAATCACACGTGATGAGGTTGCCCACCTCAAACAGCGTTTCTATGCCATCCGCAAAGCAGAGCAAGAAGCCGAAATGGAAGCATTCGTTGCTGCAGGCAACGATGTCGCTACATTCATTCCGGCCCTTGACCCCAACGAAGAAGACTTCAAGAACCTCATGAACAACATCCGCGAGCGCAAAGCTGCTATCGCCGCTGCCGAAGAGGAAGAACGCCAGAACAACCTCGCTCGCAAGCTCGCTCTCATTGAGGAACTAAATACCCTCGCTGCCGACACCGACAACGTCAACCGCGCATTCCCTCGCGTTAAGGAAATTCAAGCCGAATTTAAGGAAATCGGCGACGTCCCCCCGACAGAAGCTACCGACCTTTGGAAGAACTATCAGGGAGCCGTTGAGCAGTTCTACGATCAACTGAAAATCAACAAAGACCTGCGCGACTACGATTTCCGCAAGAACCTGGAACTCAAGACCCTCCTTTGCGAAGAGGCCGAAAAGCTCAATCAAGAAGAAGACATCGTACTGGCCTTCAAGCGCTTGCAGAACCTCCACGACGAATGGCGCCAGACCGGTCCGGTTGCAAAAGAAGTGCGCGAAGAAATTTGGGCACGCTTCAAAGAAGCATCTACCCTGGTAAACAAGAAATATCAGGCATTCTTCGAAGAACGCAAAGCGCGCGAACTCGAGAACGAAAAAGCAAAAACCGAAATCTGCGAACGCATTGAAGCCCTCGACTTCTCAGCCCTCAAGACATATTCAGCTTGGGACGACATGACCAAGCAGATCCTCGCCGCACAGGAAGACTGGAAGAAACTAGGCTTTGCATCGCGCAAGACCAACAACCAGCTATTTGCACGTTTCCGCGCCGTTTGCGACAAATTCTTCACCCTCAAGGCCGACCACTACCGCGAGATGAAGGACGAGCTCAACAACAACCTCGCTAAGAAAACCGCTCTCTGCGAAAAAGCCGAAGCCCTCAAAGATTCTACCGACTGGAAAAAGACCGCCGACGAGATGGTTAAGCTCCAGAAAGAATGGAAATCAATCGGCACCGTTCCCAAGAAGCAATCCGACGCAATCTGGCATCGCTTCCAGACCGCTTGCGACGCCTTCTTCGAAAAGCGCAAAGCCAATCTCAACGAGGCCCGCATCGTAGAACAAGGCAACCTGAAATCAAAGCGCGAAATCATCGCCGCCCTGAAGGAAATCCCCTTGGATTCACCCCGCGCAGAGTCAATGCCGAAAGTTAAAGAGCTCCAAGCTAAATGGCAGAGCATCGGCCACGTCCCCATGCGCGAAAAAGATAAAATCTACGAAGAATACCGCGCAGCATGCGACGCCCTCTACAACGGTCTGGGCCGCGATCGTGGCAACCGTAGCCGTTTCGAAGATGTTATCACCGAAATGGGTAGCGACGAGCAGAAACTCTACCGCGAACGCGAACGCATCATGCGCTCCTACGATATCAAGCGCAACGAGCTTAAGACCTACGAAAACAACCTCGGCTTCCTAAGCTCAAAGAGCAAATCGGGCGACTCAATGGTACGCGAAATGGAGCGTCGCATCCAGCGCATCAAAGACGACCTCTCCTCCATCGAAGAGAAGATTCGCCTGATCGACTCCAAGCTCGCCAAGTAACCCCGCCTATAAACATTAATGACATAGCAGGCGGTTTATCGGTCACCCGATAAGCCGCCTGTTTCTTACGCGTAATAAATTTTACAGGCGATTTTTAGCACGTAAATCTTTGGAAAACATTAGGAAATTTGCTAACTTTGCACAGTTTTTCCAGGCAAATCGGAGGCAGACGCTCGCGCCTGCAAATCGGCTACGTTTGGAAATGCTTGATAATCACCACAAAACACAAACTCAACAGTGGGAAAGTTCAGCGAATTTAAGCTCCCCCTTAAGAGCCTTCCAGAGGGCAAACACGAGTTTCATTACGACCTCGACAAGCAATTTTTTGCTAACATGGAAAGCTCTGAGATCCGCGACGCCAAGGTTGCCGTGGAGCTAATGGTTGTTCATCGCAACGGTGTGTATGACCTAAATTTCGACTGTAACGGCTCGGTGACCGTGGCATGCGACCGTTGTCTTGACGACCTGGAGCTGCCGATTGAAACCGCCTACCACGTAGTTGTAAAATATGGTGATGCCTACAAAGAGGATTCTGACGAATTCATCGAAATCCCCGAAAGCGACAACTTCCTGAACGTCGCCTACATGATTTACGATACCGTCTCGCTGGCAATCCCCATCAAGCATGTCCATCCACTGGGAAAATGCAACCGCGCAATGAGTTCGCTACTAAAGAAGCACCGCACGCAGATACCCGATGATCCGGACGCCGAATTAGAAGAAGAGCTTATCAGCGAAATAGACGCTACAGATGTTGACCTCCCTGACAACAACTCAGCGCCGACCGATCCCCGTTGGGACGCACTTAAAAATTTCGAAGCCGGAGAATAGGCCAATTCAACGACTAAGAAATTCATAGATAACGCCAACGTAGCCCAGGTCTTCTCCCCGGCTAAACTCAAAGAGCCGATTCCGACAGCTACCGCGACCGAATCAAAAACCAACAACGTTAAGAAAAAACAAATAGATAAAAGAACATGGCACATCCTAAAAGACGTCAATCTAAGACCCGCACCGCAAAGCGCCGTACTCACGATAAGGCTGCTATGCCTACACTGGCCATCTGCCCCAACTGTGGCGCTTGGCACGTTTACCACTGCGTATGCCCCGAATGTGGCTACTATCGCGGTAAAGTTGCCATCGAAAAAGAAGCCGTTGTTTAATCAACAGGCATTGAGCTCGAACGTTTTAAAAACGGCTCTTTTTGAAAGGGCTGCCTCCTGAAAAGGCAGCCTTTCACACTTTATATATCCCTATTCAGAACATCACTGACCAATCCCACACTCCCCCACAATATGCTCAACGCAACAATTACCGGGATCGCCTCTTACTTACCGGATGATATTCTCGACAACGACATGCTGTCGAAAATGGTAGATACCAACGACGAATGGATTACCACTCGCGTAGGCATCAAGGAACGCCGCATTCTTAAGTCGTCGGAAGGTTCATCTTTTCTCGGCATCAAGGCCGTTGAAAAATTGCTCGCCGACACCAATACGAATCCGGAAGATATAGAGCTGGTTATCTGCGCCACATCTAATCCCGACTACCGCTTCCCCTCTACCGCATCTATTATCTGCAAGGGTACAGGTTTGAAAAACGCCTACGCTTATGATATTCAGGCCGCTTGCGCCGGATTTATCGTAGCCTTGGAAGACGCCGCTGCCTACATTAAAAGCGGTTTGCGCAAGAAAATCATCGTTGTTTGTGCTGAAAAAATGTCTTCAATGGTTAACTACCAAGACCGCGCTACCTGTCCGCTGTTTGGCGACGGAGCAGCCTGCGTATTGGTTGAACCTACCGAAGAAAACGTCGGAGTAATGGATGGCGTGTTCCATGTTGACGGTAGCGGTCTGGAGCACTTGGTAATGTGGGCCGGCGGTTCGGCAGAACCTGCTTGCCAGGCAACGCTCGATGCAGGTCGTCACTACCTCTATCAGGAGGGTCGCAACGTTTACAAGAACGCTGTAACCGACATGTACACAGCAACCCTTGATGTACTGAATCGCAACAACCTCTCAGCCGAGACAATCGACTACCTCGTACCTCATCAGGCAAATCTCCGCATCATTGAGGCCGTAGGTTCTCGTCTGAATATCCCCGATGAAAAAGTACTGGTCAACATCCAGCACACCGGCAACACCTCAGCCGCATCCATCCCCATCTGTCTCGACGAATTTAAGGGACAGCTCAAGAAGGGCGACAAGATCGTGCTGACCGCCTTCGGTGCAGGCTTTACATGGGGTTCAATGTACCTCATCTGGGGCATGTAATTTAACCCATAACCTCCTCCAATCGGAAAAAATTTTACGAAAATAGCATCTTTTTAGGTGCTATTTTTGTTTAAATTTTTGGAACACCTAATCATTCTACTAAATGGCAGAATTTACATCTATTCCCGGCAGCGACGCCTTGGAAGTTATTCCGCAAGAGCAATTCGACGACAGCAAACTCGAATTTATCCTCAAAGGGAATCAAGAAATCAAACCGGGCCATCGCGCCGGATTCGTAAACATCGTAGGTAATCCTAACGTTGGCAAGTCTACCCTTATGAACGACCTGGTAGGGGAGCACATCAGCATCATTACCTCAAAGGCCCAGACAACGCGCCACCGCATCATGGGCATCGTTAACACCCCCGACTACCAAATCGTATTCTCCGACACACCCGGCGTGCTCAAGCCCAACTATAAGCTTCAAGAGAGCATGCTCAACTTCTCGGAAGGTGCGCTGACCGATGCCGACATCCTGCTCTACGTTACCGACGTTGTTGAAAGCCCCGACAAGAACGCCGACTTCCTGGCAAAGGTAGCCAAGCAGAAGATGCCCGTACTGTTGGTTATAAACAAAATCGACCTGCTGAAAGGCAACGGCGAACTGGAAGCCATCCTCTCGCGCTGGGCCGATATTCTCCCCAACGCCGAAGTATTTCCCCTGTCGGCCAAAGAGCATTTCAATACGCAAAACCTAATGGCTCGAATCGTAGAGCTCCTGCCCCCCTCGCCGCCATATTTCGGCAAAGACGCCCTAACAGATAAGCCGGCTCGTTTCTTCGTTACGGAGATTGTACGCGAAAAAATCCTCCTTAACTACGACAAAGAAATCCCCTACTCGGTAGAAGTAATCGTTGAGAAATTCGACGAAACCGAAAAGAGCATACATATCGTAGCCGCTATCTACGTTGAGCGCGACTCACAGAAAGGCATCCTAATCGGCAAGGGCGGATCGAAGCTAAAACGCGTCGGCATGGATGCGCGCAAGGATATCGAGACATTCTTCAACAAGCGCGTCTTCCTCGAAATGTTCGTTAAGGTAGAACCCAACTGGCGCAACCGCGAGAACAAGCTCCGCGCCTTCGGCTATCTCGAATAAATCTTCTCCTTATCAGAATCATGCATACCCCTTTTTGCCGAAGCTTTGCTGCTTCGGCAAAAAAGATGTATCTTTGTAAAAATTTTTATTTCAATCAAATATGAGTCAGCTTGTAGCTATTGTCGGGCGACCCAACGTTGGAAAATCCACACTCTTCAACCGCCTGACCGAATCCCGCCAGGCCATCGTTGACGGCACCGCCGGCACTACCCGCGACCGTCAGTATGGCAAAGTTGAATGGAGCGGGCGCGAGTTCTCAATCGTCGACACCGGTGGTTGGGTAGTTAACTCCGATGATATTTTTGAAGAAGAAATCAACAAGCAAGTAGCCGTTGCTATCGAGCAAGCCGACGAAGTGCTCTTCGTTGTTGACGCCATGAACGGCGTGACCGACCTCGACGACCACGTTGCCGAGATTCTTCGCAAATCTAAAAAGCCGGTGCTGCTGGTAGCAAACAAAGTCGATTCCAACGACTGGCTGTATAACGTCCCCGAATTTTACAGTTTGGGTCTGGGCGACCCCTACGCCGTTTCAGCCGTTAGCGGCTACGGTACAGGCGACCTCCTCGACGAAATTATCCAAAAGTTGCCTGAACCCGTCAACGACGATGAAGAGCTGGAAGATTTCCCGAAATTCGCTATCGTCGGGCGCCCCAATGCAGGCAAATCCTCGCTGATTAATGCCTTTATCGGCGAAGACCGCCATATCGTTACCGATATTGCCGGCACAACTCGCGACAGCATCTATACCCGCTATAATAAGTTCGGCTTCGACTTCTACCTGGTCGATACCGCCGGTATCCGCAAGAAGCAGAAAGTCAACGAAGATATCGAATACTACTCGGTAATTCGCTCTATTCGCGCCATTGAAGCATCCGACGTTTGCATCCTGATGATCGATGCTACTCGCGGTATCGAAGCCCAAGATGCCAACATCTTCTCCCTAATTCAGAAGAACAAGAAGGGATTGGTTGTCTGCGTTAATAAGTGGGACATTGCAGAGGACAAGTCTATCACTGCCCAAAAGCATTTTGAACAGGCTATCCGCAATAAACTTGCCCCCTTCACTGACTTCCCGATTATCTTCTGCTCGGCCCTAACCAAGCAACGCATCTTCAAGGTACTGGAAACCGCTGTCAGCGTCTACCAGAACCGCCGTCGCGAGATTACAACCTCGCAGCTCAACAAGGTAATGCTGGAAGCTATCGATAATTATCCGCCACCGGCCAACAAGGGTAAGTATATCAAAATTAAATACATTACCCAGCTCAAGGGGGCGCAGATTCCTACCTTCATTTTCTTCTGCAACCTGCCGCAGTGGGTTAAAGAGCCCTACCGTCGCTTCCTGGAGAACAAAATCCGCGAAACATGGCAGTTCACAGGTACGCCTGTAGCCATCTTTATGCGCGAAAAGTAGGTTATAAGCTATATATCGAGCGGCATGTAGTGTTCACGTGGGTGGTTGCATCCCGGACATACAGCCGGAGGCTCCGTACCCTCAACGATATATCCGCAGACCAGACATTTCCATTGTATCGGTTGCTCACGCTTCCAAATCGTAGCGTCTTTCAGGCGCTGAAGATAGAGACTGAAACGGTCGTAATGGCGTTTCTCTACTTCCGCAATAGCCTCGAACCGACGGGCAATCTCAGGGAAGCCCTCGTCGAGAGCTATCTTTGCCGACTTGGTATAAAGCGTGATACCCTCCATAATCTCCTCCTTCATGGCCGTAGCAAGGTTGGCCGCCGTATCGCCGATAACCCCGGCATCAATGCCGAGCAACACCTCTACGGATCCGCCTTCCAAGAGTTTGAAGAAAACCTTGCCATGATGGAGTTCATTCTCAGCCGTTTCTCTAAACAACTCGCCGATAGGGAAGTAATTCTCCTTATCGGCTTGTTGTGCATAATAAAGGTAGCGCGTATAAGCCATTGACTCGGCTGCATAGGCCGTAACCAGGTTCCTTTCGGTCCAGGTACCCTTTATAGAATTAACGATTGTTGCCATAATTGTTTTACTTGAATGTTGGTTACTGAATGCTCGTTTAGCATCCTTGTATAATATCAACATTTCAAAGTCAACAATGTTTGACAGCAATCGTTAGATTCTTGCCTAAAGCAAGCCAAAAACTATTTCGTCTTCGGAACGCGCGAGAAACTATTGAAGTTACACTGCGATTCGATGTCGTCCTCCAGAGAATCAGGCAGCGCAGAGAAAAAGTCGTAGCCGGTCAGAGCCTCTACTTGGTCAACCGTTACGGCTGTCTTTTGCATACCACCTGTTACGTAGGCATTATTCATAACGAAACCGATTGACCACGGATGCTCTACGAACGGCGCTAAAATCACCTTGAAGAACGACTGCGGGACAGCTACCCCCGTAGCACCAATCCGCGCCGACGGCTGCCCCTTCTCAAATATCGGACCGCAAATAATTATCAACGAGCTATCGGCCACTGCCCTATCGCGGCATTTCTGCTCCAACTTATTCCATGCTCCACGGTTCAAGTCGGGCGCCTGCGGACAGATATTAGTTAGATAGAACGACTCATGCATAGCCTGTGGATGCCATTTCATATCGCCGGCAGGCGCCATATGGCCGCGGTCAAAGCCCGTGTTGCGATAATCGTCGGTAGTTGCACACCCCTTTACATTTTCATCGGTCAGGAAGCTGCTCTCGCGTTCGGAATCGCCGGTTACTTCGCTGCCAAGTAATTCCCAGGCAACCCAGTTAGGTTCATGGGTATCGCGGTTAAACGACACGGTCATTCCGGTATACGCTACGATCTCCTCGCGCAAGCCCTTTGGGTTCTTTACTTCCATGAGTTGCTCAGCCGTAACTCCGCCCAGGGTAGCCTTCGGCGATGTTGTTGCAGCGTTTGCCGAAGAATCGCCGGTTGCCGTTGCCGATGTGCCCAGCATATAGGCGATTACAGCAATAACGGCTACGATAAGCGTTACGCCCAGGCTCTTTACGCCCCCACTGAGCGATGACTTTTGGCTGCGCTTACGCGAAGAAACTCTGCTATTAGGTCTGGATTTTGTTGCCATAAAAAAACAGTATGGACGCTCTCCGTCGGAGGGAGCGTCCTTACATTAATGAGTTAGTTTAAATTGGATTCTTAGCAATTATAGAGGTCAGTCTATCCGATTAGAGGATTGCTGAGAGATTGAAGTTCTTAAATTCGAGGTCGTTAGCCGCGCGAGTAGCAAGCGTACGATCGAGTTTAACTGCTTGACGGAGGTTAGTGCTAACCATCGTATCGTTATTGGTACGGGCGCCCAGAACGGCGGTCAAGTAGTAAGTTGTAGCGTCGGGATCGTTGATAGCGCCGAGCGTCGACTTTGCTTTGCTATAATCCTTGGTAAGAATCTGAGCCAAGGCTGCATTGTTGCTCTTGGTTGATCCAAAGGCCTTTACTGCGGCAGCGTTGTCGCCGGTCATCAAGTAGTACGTGCCGAGAGCATCGTCGAGTTCCTCTACGCCGGCAGCAGCACCAAACTTCTGGTTTGCAATACGATAATCCTTGTTTACGAGCGAAATCAGGCCGAGGTTCATCTGGGGTTCACCGGCTGAAGAATTCAAGCGAGCAGCCTGATTGAAGTTAGCTTTAGCAGCGTCGTAATCACCGGCTATATACTGGGTCATACCCAGGTCATTGTAAACGCGGTAGTCATTGGGATAAAGTTCGGCAGCCTTATCGTAGACCTTCATCTTGTCGCTATTGTTCTCGTAGAGCGTAGCGCAATAGAGGATTTCGTCAACAGAGAGCTTTGAGGGATCGGTTTCGAAGTATTTAAGGATTTCCTCATCGCTCTTACCGATAACGTTAATCGAAGCGGTAATGCGGCTCTTACGCAACTGGGGAAGAATCTGGTCGGCCAGCTGATCGAAGATTGACGAGAGATTGCGAATCTCGCGCTCGCGTTCTTCGGGATCTTTATACATCGACAGTACGCTAAGAATCAGCTCCTTGTCCTGGATATTGCTTGCAGCAACCAACTGCTGGAACCCTTCCCAGTCTTCAGGCGTAAAGTTAGCGGTAAGTTCGCCGAATTCGGTAACGTTGTCCTTCTTCAGGCGCGCCTTCATGTAGTCGGTTGTAGTAACTTCGCGCTTTTCAGCCAACTTAGTGTTGAAATCCAACTTACCTTCAGGCGAAGCATAAGATGCTATATTGATTTCCTCAATCTGGCGAGTAGAATCGTTAGTAGCGGCCTTCAGCTGATTAGCAAGATTGCTCATCTCAGCGCTCTTGGTCTGAGCATCGCGAACATTAGCCTGATTGATCAAGAAATGGATATCGGCGTTATACTTTTCGTTGATTACTCGCTGGAACTTATCGGGAGCGATAGCCGGATTTACGTCGGAAGCATCGGCAAGGTCGGCAGTTGCAACAACGCCGTCAGCCACCGTTACGCGCGGCAGGGAATACTGCTTGCTGCCCTGCGTTACGCTGAAGGCTAACTGCAGCGTAGACTTCAGCATCTCGGGCGAATAGCTATACATTACCGGAATGGTAACCGTACCGCCATTGTCATAGCTGATAACCGGAGCATTTCCTCTAACTTTTTCGCCCTGGAACGAATAGGGCTGAGAGCTAACCTCGCCGCCTTCGTAGCAGAGATAGGGGGTAACCGTTACCTGCGCGTTCTTCACAAAGAACTTTGCCGGGATACGTGCACTAACAGTAGCCGGTACTCTGTCGCCTACGAGTTCAAGGGGATTGGGATTTACCGAGAAATAATCGGCAGAAAACTGGCTGAGCTTACTGCTACAACCGGTAAGCATCATCAACGCTGCACCCGAAGCAAGCGCAATGCCTGAAAATCGATTGGAGATAGACATCTTTATATGGTTAGTTTTTGAATTTTCCAAATCTGAAAATCAGCAAAATAAATTCACTGATTTTTATGTATAATATCTGATGCAAATTTAGCCAATTTTACTAAAACCGCCATCCTCGCCGACCAACATATTTTCTAATTTACGTTACAAACATGCTCAAGGGCGTTAAAATTTATTAATCGCCATTTTGTTTCAGGAATGTGCAAAAGATGTAACATTTGTGTAATAAATTAGCTCTACCTTTGCAACGTAATCCAATTAAGGATTGCAACCAACAAAGTTAATAGCACTTAAATCACCATACCTCATTAAAACACAGTCTACAACTACAATTCATAGTATTAGAGCAAAGTAAATAAAAGATACATCATTATCCCTGAAAACGGGTCGTCGTGACTGACGCCCCGTTTTTCTTTTATTGGCTATCTAATCGAAAACGCCTAATGAGTTAAGATCGGAGTAACTTCCTTGAAATAGAATGAGCGGAGCTCTCCGCTGCGAAGGCGCATCGTAATGCGCCCATCAGAGGCAACGTCGACAATCTCAGCCTCGAATCGCTCGCCATCGGAATGATTATCTGATACGCCTAAATATGCAACTTGATTATCCGTCAGCTGAATAGCAGTAGGAGCCGGAGCTGCCGTAGCCGTTAGCGACATATAAGGATGGAAACCGTTACGTCGCCATAGATGCTTCTTGTAAGCCTCGTCCAATTCGGCCTCGCTTTCCTGTTCTGCAGCAAGCAAGCGCTCACCAATCCTGTCGCGCAGGGTTAGCGTAAATTCCTCGAGGTCTGTCTCCATACCGAGATACTGAATCAGCGATACCGGATTGGGGGCATCCGAACGGAATTCAAGCTGGTTGACGTTCAGACCTATGCCAATAATTGACTGCGCAATGCGTCCCCCTTCAGCTATAGAATTCTCAATAAGGATGCCGGCTACCTTACCGTTGCCGATATAGATATCATTGGGCCATTTGATACAAACTTCAGGATGCGTAACAGACGCAAGCAAATCTTCCAGCACCTCAACCGTAGCCACGGCTACAGCCTTGGAAATCTGAAATTGCTGCCGGGGATGAATCGCAACCTCGGGGTAATAGAGCATCGAAAACAGCAGATTCTTGTCCGGCTCCGATTCCCAGGAATTACCCCGTTGCCCACGGCCCGCCGACTGAAAATCGGCGGTAACAACTGTAAATTGAGGCTTCCCTTGAAAGTTCTCCTTCAGAAATGAGTTAGTTGATACAAGCTCACGGAAGCGGAGCACCTTCAGATCGGGATACCTATCGCAGAGCGCCATCAATCGGGTATATTTATGCTCAACAGACGCGTATTGTCGGCCGAGTCAACCGTAATTTTTACTACAACCGTATCATCCGGCAGCAACGGCTCGATTCGCTCAGGCCATTCCAGCAGGCAGAGCGCACCGGAATCAAAGTAGTCTTCCACACCGATTTCCAACGCCTCCTCAACCGACTCCAGACGATAAAGGTCGAAATGATAGATCAGTTCGGCCGTTGTGTCCGAAC
>CAZEST010000034.1:0-16593 GCA_964514745.1 uncultured Alistipes sp. | reverse complement strand
CGTACTGTTACTCATCCCACACTCGGAGGCCCTGGTATGCCCATCACTGTTGAACGAGCAACACTAGAAGCCCACGCTGGTATGATGATATATTAGGATAGAATATTTGCACACACTTTTATCGGTGCATAGACTATCGATGATATAATCACACATCCATAGGCATCTACTGTCGCCTCATTCTTAACAGTGAGATGAAATTTACCAGATTTCCGAGTGTTAAGAAGGAGCGCTAAGTAAACGCTTTTTCCAAATTGTAAATTTGAGGACTCTTCCTCAAAGATATCAATGGCTTCCCGCCCACAAACCCACGACCGGGGCTTCGAGCAGTCGGCTTTGCAAAGTTCATAATTATCTTTGATTTATGCAAATATTATCGAATAATTTTTGCATAAATTTACATTCAGCGTGTTCTCGTCCGGCATGACAATGATTCTTGAAAACACCTTGTCGGATGAAAAATATCTCTCACAGATTCCGGGGACACCTTGTCGGTGCAGAAATAAGCTCTCACAGATTCCACAGATTTCACAGATTTTTTTTGCCGTTGATTGGCATTGATGGGAATTCCCCATTTCTCAGATTTTGGACGGCCTTAGGCCATCCGATTCCTCAGATGCCATCCGGATGCCGGCCAAAATCGGCGGCCTACGGGCGCCTCCGCCCTCATCGAACACACACCCCCAGCGGCGATTGTTCGGAAAGATTTCGCGCCCGAGGCGCTCATTTTCCTTCATTCTTCGCTGGGGGCTAAACCAAAATCACCGTCCTGACGGACGAGGTCACGCCTGATACTGTCGACGTTCATCGGAAGGTCGGAGACCTTGGGATATGAGAAACCCCACGATTAGGCGTAGTGAGGCAAAACCGATAGGTTTGCCGAATGATCGCCGGTTCGTGGGGACTCAGAGCCAGGGCTGCCAATATCAGCTTCGGAGATGCTGATATTGGCCTTACAGGAAATCTACGGAATAAACCGAGCTGCTGTCGGTAAAGTTACTTGACAGTAACTTTCAATGCCGACTGCGCACGCAAGGCTTTTGCTCGGGCCTCCTCTAATGTGTCGGCCGTAGCAAGGATAACCGCCATACGACGATGGCCATTGATTTCGGGCTTACCGAAGATACGCATCTGCACCCCCGGTTCTTTCAATACCTCCTCAAGATTTTCAAACTCAATCTCCTTGGTATTGCCTTCAACAACAACAGCCCTCGATGCGGATGGACCAAAGAATCGAATAGACGGAACGGGCAGACCAAGCAACGCACGTGCATGCAAACCGAATTCACTGAGATCTTGAGAAATCATCGTTACCATACCAGTATCGTGAGGGCGAGGCGACACCTCGCTAAAGATAACATGATCATCTTTCACGAACAGCTCAACACCAAAGATGCCGTAGCCGCCCAGCGCATCGGTAATCTTACGGGCTATGTCGCGTGCTTCCGCAATAGCCCCATTGCTCATTGGTTGTGGTTGCCAGGATTCTCGGTAGTCACCGTTAACCTGAATATGACCGATAGGTTCGCAGAAGGTGGTTCCGGACAGCGAGCGCACGGTAAGCAAGGTAATTTCATAATCGAACTTCACGAAGCCCTCTACGATTACTCTTCCGGCTCCGGCACGGCCTCCCTCTTGAGCTTCCTTCCAAGCAGCCTCTACATCGTCGGCGCGCTTAATCGTTGATTGGCCATGGCCGGAGGAGCTCATCACCGGTTTTACAACACACGGCAGTCCAATCTCATCAACAGCTTTTACGAACTCATCATGAGTGCTGGCAAATCGATACGGAGATGTAGGCAAGCCCAACTTTTCTGCAGCTAAGCAGCGGATTCCTTCACGGTTCATCGTCAACCACGTTGCATTGGCTGTAGGGGTAACATTGAATCCTTGCTTCTCCATTTCAAGGAGCACAGGAGTAGCTATTGCTTCAACCTCCGGGATGATATGGTCGGGCTTCTCCTCCAATATAACCTTACGAAGTTCATCGGGGTCAAGCATATTGAAAACATGGCTACGATGAGCCACCTGCATAGCCGGAGCATTAGCATACTTATCGCATGCAACAACCTCAACACCATAACGTTGAAGTTCGATCGCAACTTCCTTGCCAAGTTCTCCGCTACCCAGTAGCAAAGCCTTTTGCCCCGAAGGGGTCATTACAGAACCTATTTTTGCCATTTTGTAGATTTCTGGAAAGAGAATGAATTAAATTTAAGATGATATTATAGTGCAAATTTACCGCTTTTCTCAGAATTTATCGACATTTTCCGAGAATATCGGCAATCTATTGCGGTTGTTTGCTGCCGATGTAATTACCTAAATGATAAGAGTTACTAATTAGCAGCCGTATTTAGGACAGGTGTAGCGGGTTCGTCAGAGCAGAGTACAACCAGCAGATTGCTAACCATCGAAGCTCTCTGAGAAGGAGTAAAATCAGCGATTTTTTTCTCTTCTATCTTGTCCAGGGCCATTTCAACCATTGTTACAGCACCGTCGACAATCTTCTCTCTGGCTGAGATGATGGCAGTTGCTTGCTGGCGGCGGAGCATAACGGCGGCAATCTCCGGTGCATAAGCCAAATAGTTGATACGGGCTTCAACGACCTCCATTCCGGCAATGCCCAGACGTTCATTAATCTTATGCTCCAGCAATTCATTGATCTCCTCACCACCACTGCGCAATGTTAGTTCGTCGGTATTGTCCGTTGTATCATACGCATATTTACCGGTTACTTCACGCAAAGCGGCATCACTCTGGATTCTAACGAAGCTTTCCAAAGCATGCATATTGAACGCCGACGTATTGCTTGCAGCTGAGTCAATGTCAAACACGGCTCTATACGTATCCCGAATACGCCAGACGAGCACCATGCCTATCATTACAGGATTCCCCTGTTTGTCATTGACCTTAATCGGTTCGATATCCATATTGCGTACGCGCAACGACAACTTCCGTCGCGACACGAATGGATTCATCCAATAATAACCAACCTTATTGAACGTACCAACATATTTTCCAAAGAAAATCATCACACGAGCCTCATTCGGTTCCTGGACCACATAGCCCATGCAGCCCAAGACGAACAGCAGCGCTACCGGCACATCAACGGCCAAAACCCATTCCGGAGCAGTTTCCATATACATTACCATCATCACCACAAATATAATGGGCAAAAGGATGAAGGTAAAGAACAGCATGGCAAATCCGGGAATTGCCCAACTTGCATAAGGAGTTTCCTTCAATGCAAGATTCTCTTTCGTTTTTTCGTTGTTTGTTGACATATAGTAGATTTTATTACGTTTTCCTTGTAATTATAGGCTTACGCCATAGGTCTGCTCGGCAAGGGCCAATTTCTCCGACGAGCCAACATCGAACCATTGACAACGTTCAGACAACATATAGCGCTGTATCTTTAACCTATTTAGATAGGCTAAATAAAATGGCACTATTGAGAACGGCTCAATAGCCTCATTGCCATTATACTCCTGCAACAGCGGAAACACCGAGGGATTGACAATATGCACACCGTCAAAGGGCGATGCATCTGCCATTGCAGTAGGAGAGAACCCCGATGGTTTGAGCTCACCGGTTTTCAGATTCTCCCAACCCAGCAACCGATCTGTCGGTCTATCAAAATAGAGCGTACGCGATGATTTCCGATGGCTACACAACAATGTTACATCGGCCTGATTTTCCTCATGTACCTTCAACATGTCCGAAATAGAAACATCCGTCAGAATATCGGCATTATGCAACAAGATCGGCTCCCCGAGATTCTTCTGCATCAAAAGGTCACGAGCCTGCAACAGCCCACCGCCTGTATCCAACAGCAATCCCGATTCATCACTGATAGCGATATTTAGTTCGGGAATCTGATTAGATGCAAGGAAGTCGACAATTTGCGACGCAAAATGATGAACATTTACCACTACATCCCTAATGCCGGCATCGGCAACACTCTTCAGTACACGCTGAAGCATCGGCACGCCCTGAACAGGAACCAATGCTTTGGGATGCTGCAACGTAAACGGCTTCAGCCGAGTTCCCAAGCCGGCTGCAAATATCATTGCTTTCATACAGATTCAGGATTAAATTTTTTCTGTGGACTACGAAGATAGGAATCAAACACTACGGTTACATCCTTAGCAGGGAGCATTACGGCTATGTCTTGTTCCCGATGGAGCAATTCTACGCGTACCCCATACTTATCATTGAGATACCTACCGATAGCATCTGCCGAATAGACTGATCGATGCTGTCCGCCGGTACATCCAAAATTGATACATAAATTAGTAAAGCCTCTTTGAAGATAACGTTCAACCGAGCCACTTACAATCTGTTTACACTGCGCGATAAACGGCAAGATTTCGCCATCAGCCTCTAAGAAATCCCTAACAGGTTTATCCAGCCCGGTCAGTTTCTTATATGGCTCATAACGGCCGGGGTTATGGGGCGCACGGCAATCAAAGACGAAGCCGCCCCCATTACCTGACGGATCCTCAGGAATTCCTTTTTTGAATGAGAAACTCGTAACGCGAACAGTTAGCGGATTTTCCGCCGCCAATAGCTGATGGGTATAGGCCGCACGTTCTGCCGCGACAGCCTCACTACCATAAATAGCACGAATTTGCAACGACAACGATTGCATTACCGGGAACTTATGTCCAAGCAGTCCACCGCAGAATGCAGACGTATTATTTAGCAAAGCTGCTAAGTTATCCGCGCCCATCGGTACGGATTCCAGGAAATGAGGTTTTCGCTCTATCCATCCTCTAAATCCATAAGCGCCTAACGTCTGTAGCATCCGGAAGAGCACGAAATAGGGGAGTTGTCGGTTAAACTCATCAACGTTAAAGTCGGGGTAAATCTTGCTTACAGCCTCTATATAGACTTCAACCAAATGCCGCTTCAAAGACTCCGGATAATGAGCTTTTGCTTGCCACAGAAAAGACGCCACGTCATACACTGCCGGGCCACGCCGCCCTCCCTGGAAATCGATCAGCATCAATTTCCCTTCAGAAGAGATCATCACATTACGGCTCTGAAAATCGCGATACATGAACGTATGCCAATCAGCCTCACCGTCCATAATTACAGCGCGTAGCTGATCGAACTCATCTTGTAACAGCGCCTCGTCAAACTCAATGCCTGTAGGCTTTAAGAAGCAATACTTGAAATAGTTCAAATCCCAATCAACCAACCGACTATTCATTGCCTGACAAGGATAGCATAGGCTAAAATCCAGATTCTGACCACCCAGATATTGCACGGCAGCAAGCTCTCTCATCGCATCTTCCAATAATTTCACTTGCTCGACCGTATACTGATCCGTTATGCGTGCTTCCGAAAGGTATTCAAAGAGTGATTCCTTACCACCACAAGTCTGAATATAACAGGAGTAATCTTCACTGACAGCCAATACCGTCGGTACTGCCAGACGCTGTTGCGCAAAATGATGCGCCAATCCAACAAAGGCACGATTTTCTTGCTGATTTACTCCACACGTTCCAATCAACGCCGGCAATTTACCTCGTTCAATACGATAATATCTGCGATTAGATCCCGCACCGGCTATCGGCAAGATTTCAATCTGCTCCATCCCAATCTGCGTAGCATAAAGCTCCGCAAGACGCATAAGGTCGTCGGCGTATTTTTTACTATCTATTGCTATTTCATTATTATTCTTTGTATTCACTATCTACTTCTTTTTTCTTACAATTCTTATTTCTACGTACCAGGTTGACCAGCACAATACACAATCCAACGCCACAAAGCAAGGCTAGCACCTTTAACAACGTTGTTGAAACTTGCAGATTGAGTATCTTTGGACAATCTACCGAATTGGATTGATTATTCGGCATTACTTGTACAGAATCCTTGGCAACTTCTTCGACAAATGGCTCTACACCCGGACGAATTATGCGAAATAAATTCAGCGCATTACCGCCATAACCCTTCCGTCCCTGAGACGTAACAGCCAGGAGAGTACCGTCAGCCGAGACATCCAATCCTACAGGATAGGAATCTACTCTTATTCTATCAACAACAGTCATTGTTGCTGCTTCAATAACGCAAACTTCGCTTGCCGAATTGCATGCAACAAATAATAATTTTCCATCAGGCGACACATCCAACGTGCGAGCTCCGCCTCCAACCTTGCATGTACGCCAGCCCTTCACAATGATATTTTTGCTAGCCTTAGCCTCTGCTGATTTAACAGCAGAAATCACAGAATCCAACGGGATTGACATAACCGTAGCTGCAACATTTTGAGATGCATATAGCATTCCATCCTTGATAACTAAATGACGAACGCCGTAAGCCGACTGCACTGCACCGACATACTGTCTTTTTGTCATGTCGAATGCATGCATTGGACCACCCATCGAGCTAACCAATAAATAGTTGCCATCAGGCGTAAAGACCGTACCCCTCAATTTATAGCCGGAGTTTGCATCGCGGTCAATAGATTGATTCAGAGGAAAATTCAGCTGCAACTTATTGCCGGCAACCATCGGAGGCAGATGATGCCACTGTTGAATTGATTTCGATGAGATATCTATCAATCCAACCGTATTATCGCCCCAATGCGTTATTGCTATCAGGTTTTTCGACTTACAATATGCAACCATTTTCGGTAATGGACCGGTCTCAAACATCCTGATTATCGAATCTGTTGCCGTATCGATCACAGCAATAGCCGATGGATCCTGGGCATTGATATCAAATGTACGTCGATAATAGGGCACCCATAGATATCTGCCATCATGCGAAAAGGTTGCTTCAACCGGCTTACCCTGAAATTGACGCGACATTCCGTCAGCATAATGTTCAAACTTGTAATATCCCGAAGGGTTGGCCCATTTAGCGCCATTAGACGACACAAACCGATGTTCGATTACATCTATCTTAGTCAAATCAGGCACTGAATAAACTACCGTCTTACATCCCTCCAAAGAATTGACGTAGCATCGTTTGCCATTCGGATGAAAATTAATCGACTTAGGCGACAAAATATCCACGTCTAAAGTCTGCCTATCGGCAAAATTATGTTGCTGTCGCTTGCCAATATTTACCAACCGTAATTTCCCATGCCATCCGGCCGAGCTATCACCTACGGCACTATGAACTACAGGAGGCACACCGGCCACACGCGACCCTGCCACTGCAGGAATCGACGGCGACATCTTAATTTGAGTAGAGAGGGAATCTTCCGCACTACCTAGCAGCAGTGCAAAACATATAATTCCCATCAGCAGCATTGGTCTCTTATTTCTATCGGAAATCATGCGCATAATGGATGATAATGATGAGTTACTTTTGCAAATTTAAGCAAATTAAACCACACTCCCCATGATAAGTCATCTTTTTTTTGTAACTTCGCACAAAATAATCAGACACACCAAAAATACAGCATGGCTGAAAATACACTTCTCGACCGCCTTGATGGTATAGAATCCCGATTTGAGGAAGTTTCTACCCTCATCACCGACCCGGCAGTCATCGCCGACATGAAGCGCTATGTTCGTCTCAACAAAGAGTACAAAGAACTTGAGCGACTTACAACGGCAACCCGTCGCTATCGTTCGTTAATCAACAACATTGCTGAATCCAAAGAGATTCTTGAGACTGAAAACGACGAGGAGATGCGTGCAATGGCTCGCGAACAGCTTGATGAAGCTAACCAAGCCCTCCCGGTTCTGGAAGAAGAAATCAAGATAATGCTCATACCCGCCGACCCGGAGGATGCGAAAAATGCAATCGTTGAAATCCGTGGTGGCACGGGGGGCGATGAAGCTGCTCTATTTGCCGGCGACCTCTTCAAGATGTACTCTAAGTATTGCGAGTCAAAAGGCTGGCAGATAGCTGTTACAAGTTTCTCCGAAGGCACTGCCGGAGGTTTTAAAGAAATTGTATTTGCAGTAACCGGCGACAACGTTTATGGTACCTTGAAGTACGAAAGCGGGGTTCATCGCGTACAACGCGTACCCGCTACAGAGACACAAGGGCGCGTACACACCTCTGCAGCTACCGTAGCCGTACTGCCCGAAGCTGAAGCCTTCGATGTTGAAATTAACGAGGGCGAAATTAAATGGGAAACATTCCGAAGCGGTGGAGCCGGCGGACAGAACGTCAACAAGGTTGAGTCGGGTGTTCGTCTGCGCTATATGTGGCGCAACCCGGTGACCGGTCAAACCGATGAAATTCTGATTGAATGTACCGAGACGCGTGACCAACCCAAGAATAAAGAACGTGCGTTGAGTCGCTTGCGCACCTATATTTACGACAGAGAGCACCAAAAGTATGTCGACGACATCGCTTCGCGTCGAAAGACACTGGTCTCCACCGGCGACCGTTCGGCCAAGATTCGCACATACAATTTTCCACAAGGCCGTATTACGGACCACCGCATCAACTATACTATTTACAACCTCCAGGCGTTTCTCGACGGCGATATTCAGGATTGCATTGACCACCTGATCATTGCCGAGAATGCAGAGAAACTTAAGGAGGCTGAACTGTAGACTACTTTAACGGCAGATATTTCCCAACGGTAATCATAAAACATACTATGACCAGAAAAGAAATTATTGACCACATCAAAGAGAAACGCTCGTTTCTCTGTGTAGGTCTGGACACCGATATTAAGAAGATTCCTGAATGGATTGTAGAGGACGCCAAGGGCGATGTCTACACGGCCATGATGACATTCAACAAGGCCATTATTGATGCTACAGCACCTTATTGCATTGCCTATAAACCCAACACGGCTTTCTACGAAGCATTCGGCGTTGACGGTTGGCGTGCGTTATCCGACACTATCGCCTACATCCGCACTAACCATCCACGCCATTTCGTTATTGCAGATGCAAAACGTGGCGATATCGGCAACACATCTGCCATGTATGCACGTGCGTTTTTCAACGATCTGCAAGCAGATGCCATCACTGTTGCCCCCTATATGGGATGCGACAGCGTAAAACCCTTCCTCGGCTTCCCCGGCAAATGGGTCATTCTATTGGCGCTCACATCCAACCCCGGCTCGGTAGACTTCCAGCTAACCGAAGACAAACAATGTGCTCGTCTGTTTGAAAAGGTTATCTCTGAATCAAGCAAATGGGCTTCGCCTGACGAAATTATGTACGTAGTTGGAGCAACCCGTGGCGAGATGTTTAAAGACATCCGCAAGGCCGCACCTAAAAGTTTCCTTCTCGTACCCGGCGTAGGCGCTCAGGGCGGTAGCTTGGCCGATGTATGTCGATTCGGCATGACTGATGACTGCGGCTTGTTGGTCAATTCATCTCGCGCTATTATCTACGCTTCTAAGGAGAAGGACTTTGCAGAAGCTGCTGCAGAAGCTGCAAAAGCAGTAGCTGCAGAGATGGAAACCCATCTTTCTACATATAGCAAAATTTAACGCAATAGATTCTCTACATCTCGCTAAAATCAGCTATATTTGTTGTTTGAAATGAGTAGCATAAACCCTACTACAAACCAACCCCACTATTAAGACACTATAAAACCCAATCATTTCAAAATAAAATCATGAAACTCGACGATTACAAATTTGCCGGAAAGAAGGCAATCGTCCGCGTTGACTTCAACGTGCCCCTGGACGAAAATGGCAACATCACCGATGATACCCGTATCCGCGGTGCTCTCCCCACCCTCAAGAAAATCTTGGCTGAAGGTGGTAGCCTGATCATCATGTCTCACATGGGTAAGCCCAAAGGCAAGGTTAACGCTAAGTTCTCCCTCTCACAGATTAAGGACGCCGTAGCTAAGGCTCTCGGCACAGACGTTCAGTTTGCTCCCGACTGCGCAAAGGCTGACGAAGCTGCTGCTAACCTGAAGCCCGGCGAAGTGCTCCTGCTCGAAAACCTCCGTTTCTACCCCGAAGAAGAGGGTAAGCCCGTAGGCATCGAAAAGGAAGATCCCGCTTACGACGATGCTAAGAAGGCAATGAAGCAGAGCCAGAAGGAATTTGCCAAGAAGCTCGCTTCTTACGCTGACGTATACGTTAACGATGCCTTCGGTACCGCTCACCGCAAGCACGCTTCAACAGCCGTTATCGCTGACTACTTCGACGCTGACAACAAGATGCTCGGCTACCTCATGGAGAAGGAAGTTGACGCTGTTGACAAGATCCTCAGCAACATCCAGCGCCCCTTCACCGCTATCATGGGTGGTTCAAAGGTTTCTACCAAGATTGGTATCATCGAAAACCTCATGGACAAGGTTGACAACCTGATTCTCTGCGGTGGTATGACTTACACCTTCGCTAAGGCTCAGGGTGGCGAAGTTGGTCTGTCGCTCTGCGAATTAGACAAGCTCGACCTGGCTCGCGACATCATGAAGAAGGCTCAGGAAAAGGGCGTAAACCTCGTACTCGGTACAGACTGCGTTGCTGCTGACGACTTCAAGAACGACGCTAACACTCAGATCTGCTCAGTAATGAACATCCCCGAAGGTTGGGAAGGTGTTGACGCAGGTCCCGAAACCCGCAAGGCTTTCGCTGAAGTAATCAAGGGTGCTAAGACCATCCTCTGGAACGGTCCTGCCGGCGTATTCGAAATGGACAACTTCGCAGTTGGTTCACGCGCAATCGCTGAAGCTATCGTTGAGGCTACCAAGAACGGTGCATTCTCACTGGTAGGCGGTGGCGACTCCGTAGCTTGCGTTAACAAGTTCGGTTTGGCTGACCAAGTTAGCTACGTATCAACCGGTGGTGGTGCGCTGCTCGAAGCTATTGAAGGCAAGGTTCTCCCCGGCATTGCAGCTATCAAGGGCTAATCTTATCCAATAGATACTCTAACAACCGGCAGGTATGGACTTTTAATTCTATATCTACCGGTTGTTTCGTCTATTTAAGTCGCAATTTTTACGATATTACCAGTAAGTTACAACTAACATGAAGGTTTTAAAATTCGGAGGCACATCTGTAGGCACGTCCCAACGGATCAAAGATGTTGCCCACTTGATTAATGACGGAGAAAAAAAGATGGTTGTCCTGTCAGCGATGTCGGGAACCACCAACTCTCTCGTTGAAATAGCTCAATATTTACAAAACAATAATTGCGAGAGTGCGAATGAAATGATAAACGCACTCGAGTTAAAATACCTGACTCACGCTAACGAGCTATATACATCAGAGGAATATCGATTAGCTACTATCAACGTCATTCAATCTTCAATACGCTATTTAAGATCATTGACTAAGGGCTCCTACAATCGCTTTGACGAAAAAGGCATATTAGCCCAAGGAGAGCTTCTGTCAACTAACATGCTCACCAATTATCTCCAAGAATTAGGCGTCAACGTTGTTCTGATTTCGGCATTAGACTTTATGCGAACATCAAAAAGTGGCGAGCCAGATGCAGAATATATCAAAGAGAAATTGGAGGCCAAGCTACATCAAATTCCGGATGCTAACATCTATATCACTCAAGGGTTTATCTGCCGTAATGCCTACGGCGAAATTGACAATCTACAACGCGGAGGCAGCGATTACACGGCATCACTGATTGGAGCAGCAATCAATGCAGAAGAAATTCAAATTTGGACCGATATCGATGGCATGCACAACAATGATCCACGCGTTGTTGACCACACATCACCGGTTAGACATCTTCATTTCGAAGAAGCAGCAGAGCTAGCTTACTTTGGCGCCAAAATTCTGCACCCAACGTGTATTCAACCGGCCAAATATGCCGGAATTCCCGTACGCCTACTTAACACACTACAACACGATGCACCGGGCACTCTTATTTCCAGCTCAATGGAGCACCAAGGGATTAAGGCTGTTGCAGCAAAAGACAATATTACAGCCATTAAGATCTTGTCTAGTCGAATGCTCCTCTCTTACGGATTCTTGCGCAAAGTTTTCGAAATTTTCGAAAGCTATCATACATCAATCGACATGATATGCACCTCAGAAGTTGGCGTATCGGTTTCTATTGACAATACAACCTACCTGGAAGGCATACTGACCGACCTCAAGAAATATGGCACGGTTAGCGTCGATCGAGATATGTGTATAGTTTGCGTTGTAGGCGACCTGGCATGGTCGAATGTTGGCTTTGAGGCAGATGCACTTGATGCTATGCGTACAATTCCCGTACGAATGGTTTCGTTTGGTGGCAGCGACCACAACATTTCATTCCTTGTTAAAAACACCGACAAAAAACGCGCACTACAATCCCTGAGCGATCACCTCTTCAACAAAAAGTAAACCAGCTACTATGAAGACACCTTTTCCTATTGAAAATTTCAAGAAATTAGATACTCCCTTCTACTACTACGATACCGCACTCCTACGCCACACACTTGCAACAATCCGCGACCAAGTAAACCGTTACGGCAACTATACGGTCCACTATGCAATAAAAGCTAACGCAAATCACAAACTGCTATCCATTATCCGCGAATACGGCATGGGAGCAGATTGCGTTAGCGGTGGAGAAATAACAGCAGCACTTAAAGCAGGTATTCCTGCTTCAAAAATAGTGTATGCCGGCGTGGGCAAGACCGACAAAGAAATTCGCCTTGGTTTGGCTAATGACATCTTCTGCTTTAACGTAGAATCCATTCCGGAACTGGAAATCATCAACGACATCGCATCCGAGATGAACAAGACAGCTCATATCGCACTGCGTATCAACCCCGACGTCGGAGCCCACACTCACGCTAATATAGCTACCGGGAAAGCCGAAAACAAATTTGGCATCAATATGGAGATGATGGACGATGTTATTGAAATGGCAAAGAAGATGCCAAACATTGATTTCATCGGCCTCCACTTCCATATAGGTTCGCAAATCCTCGACATGGGCGATTTTATTGCACTATGCAATCGAATCAACGAGCTACAGCGTCATCTCTCGCAACAGCAGATTCTTATCCGTCACATCAATGTCGGTGGCGGATTAGGCATTGATTATACCAATCCTGACGGCAATCCTATTGCTGATTTCGACAGCTATTTCAACACCTACCACAAGCATCTGGAGCTTACTGACGGCCAACAGCTTCATTTTGAATTAGGACGAGCTGTTGTAGCTCAATGTGGATCGCTGATTAGCCGTGTACTCTATGTCAAGAAAGGCACTAATAAGCAATTCGCAATATTAGATGCCGGAATGACCGATCTTATTCGTCCGGCCCTGTATCAAGCATATCACAAAATTGAGAATATTACCTCGGAGGCGCCAACAGAGACGTATGATGTTGTTGGCCCTATTTGCGAATCGTCAGATGTATTTGGCAAGGGGATAGATCTCAATGGAGCTCAGCGAGGCGATCTATTTGCCATTCGTTCGGCCGGCGCGTATGGCGAAATCATGGCATCGCAATATAACTGCCGTGAATTACCGGCATCATATACTTCAGAAGAACTTGAGTTGCTGTAGTTCATTCTATACATCCCTAAAAACACTCAGACGGAGATAGTCAACATTGCGTTAACTATCTCCGTTTGTGGTTATTTAGCGAACTGTTTTTTGTACGTCGTTATACGCCGGGAGTAGGGGTGACAGGCACTGCAGAGGGAGTCTGCGGGAGCTTAGCTTCCCAGCCGAGTGCACTTGCACCAAGCACGGCTGCATCGGCTTCCTTGAGTTCTGACAGCAACACCTTTACCTTGCCTTTCCAAACGGGCATCATATTCTTTTCCATCGACTCGCGCAGAGGTTTCATCAAGAGTTCGCCACTCTTTGCCAACCCACCGAACAGGATAAATGCTTCGGGAGCTGAGAAGATAGTAAAGTCAGCAAGAGCCGCACCGAGAATATCGCCGGTAAATTCAAATACGTCCTTAGCGAGCTTATCGCCTGCGATAGCAGCATCATATACATCCTTAGATGTAATCTCATCCGTAGGCATATTGCGAAGCAACGAGGGCTCAGAGCTGCGTGCTTCAAGGAATTCGCGAGCCGTACGAGCAACGCCGGTAGCGGAGCAATAAGTTTCCAAGCAACCTGTACGACCGCAACCACAGAGTCGGCCGTTGTTACGCTTTACGATAAGGTGGCCCAATTCACCGGCAAAACCGTCATGACCGTAAACCAGCTGACCGTTGATAACGATACCGGAACCAACACCCGTACCGAGAGTAATCATGATGAAATCCTTACGACCACGTGCGGCACCATAAGTCATTTCGCCGATAGCTGCAGCATTCGCATCGTTGGTGATTGAAACGGGAACACCAAACTTTTCGCTTACCAGCTGTGCCAAGGGTATAGGAGTAGGCCATGGCAGGTTTACACCGCTTTCGATGGTACCGGTGTAATAGTTCGCGTTAGGAGCACCGATACCGATGCCGTGAACCTTGTCAACAGCGTCGTTAGCTTCGAGAAGCTTTGTAAGTTCTGCATGGAGCTCATCGAGGTAAGCTTCGATTGTGTTATGCTTTCTGGTCTTGATTGAGGAGCTGGCGATAACAACGCCACGTGCATCCACGATACCAAAGACGGTGTTGGTGCCGCCTATGTCGATTCCGACAACGTAAGGTTTGCTCATTTTTAATTAGATATGGTAAGATTGGATAACTAAGTTAAAGACAAATCGGGGAGAGCGTCTTTAGGGAGTTTGTACCGCAAAGTTAAAAAATAATCGTTGATTAACAATGAAACCGACCAAAAAATCTTGATCGGTTTCAAATATATTAGGATTTAACCTGCGATTTCAGTCGCCAAGGGGCGATAATCAGTGGCGATTTACTTGTCCTGAGCGATGTTGGGCTTTTCAAGACCGTAGCCCTTCTTGCTGTCGAGGATGCGCAACCAAACGCCGAAGATCAGGGCCAGAACGCCCAGAGATGCAAACATCAGCATCGGCACGGTGTAGCTACGCTGCATCGGGTCGGTAACGCCGGGGTTGGATGCTTCCAGTACCATACCGATAAGAATCGGGAACAGAGCCAGACCGATGTTCTGTACCCAGAAGATCAGTGAGTAAGCAGAACCGAGGTAGCGCTTGTCCATCACCTTGGGCACTGAGGGCCAAAGGGCGGCGGGCACCAGTGAGAAGCTTACGCCGAGGATTACGATAGCGGCGAATGCAAGCCATGTGCTGGGGTAAACGGGGAGAACGAGGGCGAATACCAGGTGGCAAGCAATCATCAGGATTGCACCGAGAATCAGCATTGAAGCGCCCTTACCTTTATGGTCGAGGAACATACCGAGGAACGGAGTCAAGGCAGCCGCACCAATCGGGAACCAACGGAAAATGTCGGCAGCTTGCTGTTCACTCATGTGGAGCACGCATTGCAACATATTGGTTGCATAGCGCTGGAATGGGAAGATTGCAGAATAGTAGAGAACGCAAAGCAGGGCTATGATCCAGAACAACTTACTGGAGAGGATTTTACCTACATCAGAGAACTTAAATTCTTCGTCGGAAGCATCGCTATTGGCAGTGTTTGACTTCACTTCAGCTAGTTCCTTATCGAACTTGCTGTCCATGAAGGTAAACACAATGAAGCAAATCAAACCGATGAGCAGGAGGGCAGTGCAGAACGCAACAGGGATAACTACGGTTTGATTACCGTCGCCGAGCCATGCAGCCAGAGCTGGCGAGATTGAGAAGATTGCGAATACGCCGACACGGGCAAGCGCCATCTCCAGGCCCATTGCCAAGGCCATTTCCTTGCCTTCGAACCATTTAGCCAAAGTCTTTGAGACAGTGATACCTGCCATTTCGCAACCGCAACCAAAAATCATGAAGCCGATTGCAGCCAATTTTGCGCTACCGGGCATTACGGTCCACCAAGAGCTCAGCCATTGGTCTAGAGCTGTGCCTTGGAACATATCCGAGATACCATACAGTTTTATGCAGGCACCGACAACCATCAATGAGGCGGATAGTGTACCTGTGAAGCGAATACCCATCTTGTCGAGGATAATACCTGCGACAATCAGGAATCCGAAGACATTCAGAATGTACTCAGCTCCGGCATAGTAGCCGAAAGCTTCGGGTTTCCAGCCGCGTTGGTTTTCAATCAGCGATTGGAGAGGCGACATCACGTCTACAAACATGTAGGCGAAGAACATCATTAAAGCTACGAGAGTCAGCGCAGTCCAACGTGCCCATGCTTTATCGTTGAGCAGTTGGCGAACAGCCTGAGTCGCGCCATTTGAAGTGGGGTTTGACATAAGCTAATATTACGAAATTGGTTTATAAATTCTAAACTACTTGCGCATTGCGCGCAAACCTTGTGCAAAAGTAGCAAAAATTCAGCAAATGCCGAACTTCCTTTATCACAAATCGCCAAATCCACTCAAATTCCCGTCAAATTTGCCGTCTGAGCATACGGTCCTAAACAAAATATTCGGACAATCTTAATGGGCTCATCATAGTTTCAAACTTTGTTGATAACAGCGATATAAATAACCTATACAGAACAACATCACGATGAATCCTACAGCAACCACAGCCACACAATACGTTGATTGGCCATGAAATTCCACAATCAGACTGCTCCCATTCTTTTCCATCATATTATAGCATAAAGCCTCAAAATTGCAGAGCATATGTGCAATTATACAGGCCAACAAGCTTCCGGACTGCTTCATTAAAATAGCAAACAAA
>CAZEST010000033.1:0-16644 GCA_964514745.1 uncultured Alistipes sp. | reverse complement strand
TATTACAAACCTCCCAACTTGTCTCAAAAATCATATCGAGATTCACGGGATCAAACTTCATAATCAAATTTCAGTTTTTTGGAAATAATCCATTTCAGAGCGCAAAGGTAATGTTTTTTTCTTATTAATGCAATTTTTATCCATAAAATTCCCAATTCTGTAACAAACTCTTGCAAGGCGAATTTTATCCACCTTCAATTATATTTGTTTTTCCGTCTATTTTTTGCTAATTTTGGAGTTGAATTATAGATAACTGTTGTAATTTATCCAATTTTTCGTTTTTCCTAACTGCAACAATCAAATTCCAACCGAGGCCATGAATCCGGAAAAAGTATATTATATGGATACATATGTAGCCGGGCGTTTGTATGCCGACGCCGATGCTGCTTGGCAGTATCTACGTGTTGGCCAACAAGTTATCATGCGGCGCGAAGCTGATAATCCAAAAGATTCTTCAGCAATAGCAGTTTTCTATTCTTACGAAAATAACACCTTCAAATTAGGTTATGTCCCGTTTCGTCAGAATCAGCCATTGGCATTATTGCTGGATATGGGCTGGGAACAAGCATTCGAGGCCTCAATCTCCCGTTTAGACCCAACCGCAACTTACGACCGCCAGATTGGTATCACAATCCGCATCCTACGCAACAAGAATCTCAACCAAGATAAAGAGGAATAATATACATGACACGCAGAGAAACATCCTACGCCCCAACCGACACCATGAGGGCTATCATCTCCGACAACTCACTGCTTCTGATGGCCCTGAGCCGATTCGGTATACCTCTTGGTTTCGGCGACAAAACCGTAGCAACAGTCTGCCAGGAACAAGACATCGACTGCAATACATTCCTAACGGTTGCCAACTACATCTCCGGCCACCCCTATTCAAGCGAAAACATTAACCTCGAACAGTTAATGGCATATCTAAAAGGTGCCCACAACTACTTCCTGGATTTTCAACTCCCGATGATTCGCCGAAAACTACTGGAAGCTATTGACATTTCCAGTGTTGACTCCATCGGATTCTTAATTCTTAAGTTCTACGACGACTACGCCACCGAGGTAAGAAATCATATGGAAGTGGAAAACGACCACGTATTCCCCTACGTTGCATCTCTAATCGAAGGAACTCTAAGCAAGGACTTCTCTATTGATTCATTCGCTCGCGGACACACCCATATAGCCCCTAAACTTCAAGAATTAAAAGACATTATCGTAAGATATTATCCCGAAAAGGGTAATGACCTACTGACATCTGCCCTGTTTGATATTATCACTTGCGAACAAGACCTACGAGCCCACTGCAAGGCCGAAGAGGACATCTTCATTCCGGCGGTTAGACAACTCGAGCAAAAGATTGAGCAAGAAGAGCTCACTAATGCCAAAACCAATGCAAAAAGCTCATCCTTATCGGAAGGCACGGACGATACCGACAATCCATCAACCGATGCCGACAAGCTCGATTCGCTCTCAGACAGAGAGCGCGAAATCGTTCGCCTAATTGCCAAAGGCCTAACCAACAAAGAGATCGCCAACCAACTATTCCTATCAGTCCACACAGTTGCAACCCACCGCCGCAACATTACCAGCAAGCTACAGATCCACTCTCCGGCCGGACTGACCATCTTTGCCATAGTCAACGGCCTACTCTCGCTCGACGAAATTCCGAGAGATAAAATCCAATAATTACCTCCGTCAATAATTGCTCACGACAAATGAAATTCTCCGACATTTTAGGACATAATTCAGTCAAAGAACGCATCAAAGCGATGATTGATAACGATAGGCTCCCCCACGCACTACTCTTGGAGGGGCCTGCCGGAGTTGGGAAATTTGCGATGGCACGTGCTACCGCACAATATCTTCATTGTACGTCGCGCGAGAATGGCGATTCCTGCGGAAGATGTCCATCATGCTTGCAGCACCAAACGTTTAACCATATCGATACGATATACTCCTTCCCCATACTAAAATCCGCCGGTGGTCCGGTAAGCGACGATTTCATATCGCTATGGCGCGATTTCCTAACAAAGAGCCCATATATGAACTTTGAATTATGGCAAAGCATGTTGGGTAATCCGAACGGCCAACCCGTAATATATGTAGACGAATCGCAAGACATCATTCGCAAACTAACGTTTACAACTCATGGTTCGCAATGCAAGGTCGTGATCATGTGGCTACCGGAAAAGATGAATCAGCAATGTGCTAACAAACTTCTGAAAATCATAGAGGAACCACTGCCGGGCGTAAAATTCCTATTCGTATCAAACAATCCGGCAGGCATTTTGCCTACCATCTACTCCCGCTTGCAACGTATATCAATGAAACGCCTCTCAGACAACGAGGTTGCCGACTATCTTCAACAGAAGTACAACTTGGATGCAACCGACGCCATGGCCGAAGCTCATATGTCGGAAGGTAGCATTGTATTGGCTGAAAAGAACCGAAGCAACACGTCCGAGAACAGCCAGTTTTTACAGTTCTTCCAAACCCTCATGCGCCTCGCTTATCAACGCAAGATTGGGCTCTTAAAAAAATGGGGCCAGGACGTAGCCGGATTAGGCCGAGAGCAAGCCGCACGATTCTGCGACTATTGCCAACGCCAAACACGAGAAAACTTCATAGCGAATCTCCATATTCAAGACCTAAATTATTTGAATCGCGAAGAACAAGCATTCAGCAAAAACTTCTCGCCATTCATCAATGAACGCAACGTCGAGGAGATTTCTGCTATTTTCAACAAAGCAAAAGCAGACATCCTTGCCAACGGCAACGGCAAGATAATCTTCTTTGATGTAGCAGTAAAAATCATTCTACTACTAAAACGATAGCCAATTATACGTTTAGCTTAACAACCGCAATCTGATTAAATATCGTGAAGCCATTTCTTTACAGCATAGCAGAAGCATATCTTAAACACGACTCGAAAAATGTAGCCAACTATTGTTTTATTTTCCCAAACAAACGCAGCTGCATTTTCTTCCACCATGCATTTGCGAAAGCATCTCGCAAACTCGGCATCCATACGCCCCATCCGGCCTCAACAACGATTTCATCGTTTATTGAAGAATTAGTAGCCGGCAAGCCCGCTGAAAGAATGGAGATGATATTTATCCTATATCAGGCATATCGCGAAATCATATATCGCCATGGCGGATCTACAGTGCAATCTCAAGAGTTTGCTCAGACTTTAGACTTCAATAAATTTCAGCGATGGGCCGACCTCATTCTTGGTGACTTCAACGACGTTGACATGTACTTAGTTGATCCAACGCAACTCTTTCCCAACCTCGAACATTACCGCGAAATATCAGCCAACTACCTCGACGAAGAAGTTATCGAAGAAATCAAACGCCATTGGCGAGCCGACCGAATTCCGGAGTTCAGCAATAGCTTTTGGAACCACATTGCCCACCCCGGCGATGCATTACAGGATGAGGAATCAGACAGCAGCAGTAGTAGCGGCAGTGCCATACAGTTCTTTAAGCTCTGGCAAGTAATGCTGGAACTGTACGAAGCGTTTCGCAAACGCCTCTCTACACTGGGATTGTTTTACCCCGGCATGGCTTATAGGGAAGCGATCAACACTATTAAAGAGCGTGAGACCTCTGATTTCAGCCATACCAGATATATCTTTGTCGGCTTCAATATGCTCTCAAAATCCGAAGAAACAATCTTCAGATTAATGAAAGAAAAAGGTCATAGGAGCATAACCGACGACATTTTTGCCGACTTTTATTTTGACAACGCATCTCCGGCATTTACGATGGATGGAAATACTACGGCTAATCTTTTACGAGATTATGTCGAAAAGTTTCCACCCCTCTACGACTGCATTGAACAGATTACCGGATTCCCAAAGATTGAGATTACGGGCGTAGCATCAAAAGTAGGTCAAGCCAAGATTGCCGGTACGATTATAAAAACGCTATATCCGAAAGATGGCAATATCAATTCGGAACTTCTCCGACATACGGCCATCATCCTACCGCAGGAATCATTGGCGCAAGGGGTGATTACAGCCCTTCCAACGTGGATTAGCCCGATAAACCTAACCATGGGTTATCGTTTGCGCGATAGCCGGGTTGCAACATTGGTGCGCAATATCGTATCCATGCATCTTCGTTCAAGAAAAGCCAACGGCAATCGCCCAACATTCTTCTACGAGGATGTCATTACAATACTAACCCACCCACTATTGCGTCAGTCATATCCAACAGAATGTAGCCGAATCATCTACGAAATTAACATTAACCGTTGGTACAACATTGATGCTTCGGATTTAATATCCAAGTATCCGGCCTTTACCCCTCTTTTTAAATATATTGAGAATTCCGGTTCAACAGAAGAGATTTTTACATATTTTGAAAATCTATTCAACTGGCTACTATCGACCTGGCAAGTTCAAGCTCAAGAGTCAGCGATTACCGGTACGATGGATGCCGACGGACTTATTATCGAAGATGCCGAGCAGGTAAAGGCAGCTGCTATTATTGACCGCATGCTTACCAAAGCCTATTTGCGAAGCATCGATCGTCTAAAAAGTTTGATTTCTCAATACCTACCCGACAAAGAACTCTTTCTTTCCGATTCAACGATATTCCATCTGTTAGAACGACTCGTGGGTGGAGAATCGGTCAACTTCGAAGGCCGACCACTCGATGGATTGCAGGTAATGGGCGTACTGGAAGCTCGCAACCTCGATTTCGACAACATCGTGCTCCTGTCGATGAATGAGCGCATCTTTCCTCGTAAGCATTACCAGAAATCCTTCATTCCGCCGCATCTACGCCATGCCTACGGGATGGCTACTCAGGAGCACCAAGAGAGTATCTACTCCTACTACTTTTATCGCATGATTTCGAGGGCTCGAAGGGTATTCTTGCTGTACGATGCTCGCACTCAGGGCATCGGAGGCGGACAGATGTCGCGCTATCTCAACCAACTCCTATACCTTTACAATCCTTCAAAAATCAGATCACAGATCTTAGGCTATAACTTTGAGTCGCAGCCTACATCCATACCTCAAGTCAAAAAGACTGATAAGATAATGGCCGAACTCAACCGCTATCGCTCTACGATTAATCCGCGAAAACTGTCGGCCAGTGCGATCAATACCTACATCAACTGTCCGTTATCGTTCTATCTTACATATATTGCCGGATTCAAACGCGAGGATGAGTTTCACGACTACATGGACGAAAGTACGTTTGGAACTATTATCCACAGTGTGCTGGAAGATATCTATAAGACAGCTTCTAAACGCTATTCGCGTTTTAATGCCGACGTCATACATAAGATAAAGGCTGAAACGATTACGCTCCAGCAGACTATCACACGACGCATCAACCAGCACTATATTAAATTGGGCGAAAACTGCCTCACGCCATTAAAGGGCGATGCTGAAATTTTTGGCCGAATCATGTTGCAATATATCAACTTAACACTCGACCGCGACATTGAAGCCGGAGACTTTAGCTATATAGCCGGAGAATATGGTGTAAAAAACAATGACGAGCTCTTTCAACTGGTCATAAAGGGTTCCAGCGACGAGGCCATTATCAACTTTGTCTACTCGATAGACCGAGTTGACGAGCATTTTAACGACGACGGCACTTCATCCATACGTATTATTGACTACAAAACCGGTGAAGACCCCACCCAGATCGTTGACCTTATAGACATGTTTCAAAGCAGGAATAGCTCTACACCGCGTGCAAAAGCAATGTTGCAGCTATTCATGTATGCCCAAGCATATGCTCAACAGACTGCTGTTACCGCCTCCACCACCGAACAGAAACCAATCCAACCCTGGATCTACTCCATACGCAAAGTTGCAACCGAGCCGTTTACGCCATTAAAAATTGCCGATTCCGGCTCCGTCGGTACGGATGGCTCTAAAAAACGCTACAAAGTAGACATTACTGATTACAGCCTGTATGTTGAAGAGTTTAACGACCTTTTGCTGGAGAAATTAAAGGAGTTATTCGATCCCCAAACACCCTTTACACCGGCCGAAGACGATCACGCTTGTACATTCTGTAAGTTTACCGAAATCTGCCGTAAACCAACACCCTCGTCTTTCTAACACGCAGCATCTAAATGGCCGGACTATACGTACACATCCCGTTTTGCAGAACAAAATGCGCTTACTGCGACTTCTTTTCGATGCCTCTCAGCAGCTTAAACAAGTCGTCAATAGGCGATGTAATGAAGCGTTATTGCTCGGCTATTCTCGACGAATTCCGGCTTAGATGCAACGAACTTCAAGAACCAATTACAACCATTTATATCGGTGGGGGTACACCGACAGCTATCCCGATGCCCCTGCTAACAACATTCCTGCAAGAGCTCTATCAGAGAGTAATCAGCTTCAACCATGCCTTCACATCGAATCAAGAAGTGCGTATTGATGAGTTTACCATCGAAGCCAACCCTGAAGACATCTCGTTGGAGAATATCGAACAACTAACCGCTATCGCCGGCGTCAACCGTATTAGCATTGGCATACAATCGTTCGATTTTAGCCAACTGTCGGCAATCCAACGACAACATAGTGCTGCAACATCTATTCAGGCCCTAGAGATCTTAAACAAAACGCAAATCAATTATTCTGCCGACCTGATTTACGGCCTACCGGGAGAGTCAACCGAAAGCTGGAAAGAACAACTTACCGCACTGCTATCATTCAATCCGCCCCATTTTTCATCGTATCTATTATCCTACGAACCTGGCACACGTTTATATACTCAGAAAGAACGCGGAATTGTCGCTGAAGCCGATGAGCAGACGGCTACCGAAATGTATCATATTCTAACCGACTTGGCGACTCAAAAAGGATATAATCACTACGAAATATCGAATTTCGCATGTCAAGGCTTTGAAGCTAAGCACAACTCATCCTACTGGAATCTCACTCCTTATTTAGGCTTAGGATGCAGTGCACACAGCTTCGACGGCGTTCTGCGGAGAATTAATCCGCCCCATTTAAAACGCTTCCTTGCTGCAATAGAAACAGAGCATATTGCAGCCGATATTGACGAAGAAACAACCCTAAATCAAATAAACGATTATATCATTACAAGCCTTCGTACCTCCTACGGCCTATCTCTGCCACTGATTCAAGAAAGGTGGGGGAGTACATATGCTATAGCCATATCCCAATCGGTAAGACCTCTCCTTAGAGACGGCCTACTACAAGAATGTAACAACAAGCAGACCTACCGTATACCGGAGCGTTTTTGGCTGACATCTGATTCAATAATGCGAGAATTAGTGCTATTGGACTAATAATTGGCAAATTTTAGGCTTATAGGTTAAATCTGAATTATCTGGCCTTAATTTACTGACAAGATAAAGTCGGACATTACGCACCGATAATACCATATTTATCAAGCTATTAACCACTCATACTCATCTTAAAAATAACCATTTAGAGGCTCTGAGAATTTAATATTCAAAATTAAATGAACTGCTGCTCGTAAATTCTTTAGAATTTTAAATTTGATGATTTACCAACACAGAATCATTTACGAATATGAATAATTACGCTAGCCAACTATTCTATTTTGCAAACGACACCTACACCAATATTGCTATTTACGAATCAAAATAGGCAATATCACCCCAATTCTAAAATCCAAATACCATAATTTATCTTTACAAACACCTTCCTAGTTCTCAAAATCCAATCGTAAAATTTGCATTTGCGCCACCATAATTTACATATTAAGAATGTAAATAGGAGGTAATTTACAAAAAATCCACCATTATTCTGATTATCAAACAGTAGCTAAACGGTTCGTTTTTACAAACCAAGACGGTTTACATCAACATAGATCCGCCAATCTATTCCAAAACGCAAAATCCACCCCACTTTCAGTCACTAACATTCATTTGCATTTTACGCAATCTCTTAATAATCATACTGATTAAAAATTATTCTTCTAGCATAACTTTAATCAGAATACAAATATCCCATCCCATCAACCCAACAAACAGTCGCAACAGCCAAAACAGCCTAAAACCCAGTATAATTACATTAAAAATCTAATAAAAGCTTTAACTCATAGCACCGCAATAAGATTTACGTATATAAACCAACAATCCACATCTTGAACACCAAATTTCCACACAATTAACAACTTAGAATAGGCCTCTCCCCTATTCCAGTTCTTAAATTTATACTCACTATCAAGCAATTTGCAATTCTAATCACCTTGTCATAAATCCACATTCGTAAAATCCATATTTTTGATGGTTGAAAAACGAAAATTCAATTTTTCAACTTAAAAATTTGCATTATTCAATTTAAGTTTTTAAATTTGCAATGAGTTAATTTTGGGGCTAAAATCGCAGCTTTGTATTTACATTTCCACATAGCTGCAACTTCCCCCTCAAACATTAACCGCTTCACTAATTCTCTCACGTTTTATCCAAGCAAAATCAATCATGGATTTAGTCAATCGTCTCAAACATTATATGGATACATCCCAAGTAACCATATCGCAATTTGCCGACAGATGCGGTATTCCCCGCCCCACCATGTCTCAATTAATGAACGGACGCAACAAAAGAATTTCAGACGAGGTAATAAATAAAATTCACAACGCCTATCCCGACTTATCCATCATGTGGTTGATGTTTGGCGAAGGAGAGATGGGATTGAATAAAAATATTCAAATCTCAGAGCCTCAAAACGAGCAGATTCCAACCGATCTAGAGCAACAACCAGCTCAAAATCTATCAGTTACCAATCCGGAATCGCAATTTTCGCCATTCACAGAATCAACTCCAAATAATCTCCAAGCAGAAATTTCACTGTTTGACACCCCTCAACGCGATATTTTTTCAACAATTTCTCAGCCTAATGCTGCGACTACCGAAAATATAGCCAATAATAACGCAAGCACCAAGAGCAACATCTCATTTGAATCAGACACCCCAACTGCTACTATTAAAAGCGAGTCAAGCAGTGCCACTCAAATTAACAAAAATACGATTCCGTCGTCATCGCCCCAAGCCAACGCAAGAACGGTTGTACGCGATGAGCCACAAGCCGAATATAAAAGCATAGCAATCTCGCCGGATGCACATAAGAAGATTACAAATATCGTTGTATTCTACTCCGACAACTCCTTCCAATCGTTTTCACCTGACAGTCCGCAAGTGCGCTCCTAGGGCTTTTAAAATAGCTAAAAAAAGCGATGCTCTCAACAACATAGAGCATCGCTTTTTCGTATACGTTATGCGTAACGACGATATCCTTAAAAAGCGTAAAGGCTAAACGTAGCCACGCACTATTCCACGAGTTGAATTGCGAACAAATTCAACAATGATATCGCGTTCCTTGGTCACCGGCAACTCAGCCTCAATACGATCAACAGCTTCCGTTACATTCAAACGCGACAGATACAGGTAATGATAAATTTCCTGAATATCGCGTATCTGATCATTCGTAAAATTACGACGACGCAAGCCTACAGAGTTAATACCCGTATAGGCAATCGGATCACGTCCGGCCTTAACAAAAGGCGGAATATCCTTGTTGATACGCGACCCACCCTGGATCATTACATGTGAGCCGAGATGACTAAACTGATGGACAAGCGTACCACCACCGATGACAGCAAAATCATCAACCTGAACCTCACCTGCTAACTGCGACGCATTGGAAACAATTACATTATTACCAACTACACAGTCGTGAGCAACATGGCAGTAAGCCATAATCAGGCAGTTATTACCAACAACGGTCTTTCCCTTAGCAGCAGTGCCTCGATTAATTGTAACACACTCTCGAATCGTAGTATTATCACCAATTTCAGCCGTAGTTTCCTCCCCCTTGAATTTTAGATCCTGAGGGATGCCGGAAATCACCGCTCCGGGGAAAATCGTGCAATTCTTACCGATTCGTGCTCCGGACATTATCGTGACGTTACTACAAATATGCGTACCCTCACCAATCTCGACATTCTTGTCGATGGTAACAAACGGATCGATAACCACACTGGGGTGAATCTTCGCATCCGGGTGAATAAATGCTAATGGCTGTTGCATATTTGAAAAACTATTCTTGCGTATTTACTTATTCTTTACGATCTGAGCCATGAACTCACATTCGCAGACGATCTTATCACCCACAAATGCAACACCCTTCATCAAGGCACAACCACGGCGCAACGGTGTCATAAACGAAACATGGAACAACAGGGTATCGCCGGGAACAACCTTCTGGCGGAACTTCACGTTGTCGATCTTCATAAAGTAGGTTGAGTAACATTCCGGATTCTCTACCGTACCCAGTACTAGAAGACCTCCGGTTTGAGCCATAGCTTCAACCAAAAGCACACCGGGCATTACCGGTTCTTGGGGGAAGTGGCCCTGGAAGAATGGTTCATTGCCGGTTACGTTCTTCACACCAACAATGTAGGTTTCACCCTGCTCTATAACCTTATCAACCAAGAGGAAGGGGTAACGATGTGGCAACGCTCTGCGGATAGCATTTACATCCATCAGAGGCGGTAACGACGGATTGTAGGTAGGTGCTTGCAGTTCCTGGCGCTGAATCTCCTTGCGGATTTGCTTAGCGAAGGTAGTATTGATCTTATGTCCCGGACGGCACGCAATAATACGGCCCTTCAGCGGGCGACCGATCAGCGCTATATCGCCCAGCACATCCAACAACTTATGGCGAGCCGGTTCGTTCTCAAATTCAAGAGGACGATTGTTGATGTAGCCAAGTTCATGAACCTGCTTATGCTCAACGCCCATCAAGTCGGAGATATGGTCAACATTCTCCTGCGACATTTCCTTATCGTAGATAACGATAGCATTGTCCAGGTCGCCACCCTTAATCAGATTAGCCTTCAGAAGCGGTTCAATCTCGCGGACAAATACAAACGTACGACTTCCACTGATCTCTGATTGGAAATCAGCCATATTCTCCAAGCGAGCAAACTGATTTGACAGCACCGGAGATTCATACGAAATCATAACATCTACCGAGAGGTCGCTATCAGGCAGCACCGTCAGATGAGCTCCGGTTTCAGGATCGCGTACCTCAATCTTACGCTTAACAACGTAGTAGTTCTTATCGACGGTCTGCTCTACAACGCCAACCTTCTGAATCTCCTCACTAAAGACACGTGCACTACCATCAAGGATAGGAATCTCCGGTCCGTTAAGTTTTATCAGACAGTTATCAATGCCGGCAGCATATAGGGCAGCCATAGCATGCTCTACAGTCGAAACACGTACCTCTCCACGAGTCAGCACCGTACCGCGCTCTGTACTTGTTACATTCTCAGCCAACGCGTCAATCATTGGTTCGCCCTCGATATCAACGCGCTGAATCTTATAGCCGTGATTCTCCGGAGCCGGCAAAAAAGTAGCCTCAATTTCCAAACCTGTATGGAGGCCTTTCCCCTTTACGGAGAATTCACCGTTAAGTGTAAGTTGTTTCATTATTTTTGGTTGCTTTTGTTTTCTAATTGTTTTACTCGGTCATAGAGTTCACCGAGATTTTTCTGATAAACTACTCCACGCGCAAATTTGTGTTGCTCGATTGCCGGAGAGCCCATCAACCTGGCATCGGAAGGCACACTACCGGGGACACCGGATTGCGCACCGAGTTGTACGCGGTCACCAACCGTAATATGTCCTGCAATACCAACTTGGCCGCCAAACATACAGTGGTCACCAACCTTCGTTGAGCCGGCCACTCCAACCTGAGCACACATTACCGTATGCTCACCGATATGGCAGTTATGGCCTATCTGAACAAGATTATCCAGTTTAGTACCACGGCCAACCACGGTTGAACCCATCATCGCACGGTCAACCGTAGTATTAGCTCCCAACTCAACGTCGTCTTCCAAAACAACATTACCCAGTTGAGGAATCTTTTTATATCCATCGGCAGTTGGAGCAAAGCCAAAGCCATCAGCGCCAACCACACATCCTGCATGAAGCACACATCGCTGCCCAATATGGCAGTTATGATAAATCTTCACACCGGGTTTAAGCGTTACATTATCACCAATCACAACATTGTCGCCAATGTAGACCTGCGGAAAGATTTTAACTCCGCGTCCGAGCTTCACTCCGCGTCCGATATACGCGAACGCTCCAATATAGATATCGTCCGGCACTTCTACACCGTCTGATATAAAACAGGGCTGCTCAATCCCGGAATATTTAGGTTCCAAGACCTCCGCCGCAATATCCAAAAGTTGAGCCATCGTAGCATACGGATCGTCAACCCTAATAAGCGTTGGCTTGACCGGCTTTTCCAGCAAGAAATCAGTCTTCACTAATACTATCGACGACTCCGTCTGATAGATATAATGGTCATATTTCGGATTAGCCAGGAACGAGATAGCTCCTTCATGCCCCTCCTCTATTTTCGCAAAGGTGTTGACTGCAATATTGCCGTCACCTTCAACTTTTCCGCCGACCATTGCGGCTATTTGATTGGCTGTAAACTGCATTTTTCGGTATAAAAAGCATGCATATCAAATTGGTAGCAATATGTATTCGATTAAATTTGGTTAAGGTAACCGCCAATTAACCAAGGTTCGGTTGCAGACATGCATTGTTTTATAATCTGCAAAGTTGGCAATTTTTTTCGACATAACCAAAAATCGGCAAAAGGTTTTGCTACCACAGGTTTTTATCCTAATTTTGCAATATGGAAAACCTAATCAATAAATACTTCCCCAATCTGACCGACAAGCAACAAAATCAATTCGCTCAGCTCGGAGAACTATACCGTTCATGGAATGAAAAAATCAATGTCATTTCCCGTAAAGATATTGACAACATCTACTTGCATCATATTCTCCACAGCCTGGCTATCGGCAAATTCTTTTCGCCAACCGACGGCACAGAGATGATGGACTTTGGGTGTGGCGGAGGATTCCCCGGCATTCCATTAGCTATTCTATGGCCTAACTGTAGTTTCCATCTTATCGACCGTGTTGGCAAGAAGATCCGTGTAGCTTCGGAAATTTCACAGGCGATCGGCCTAACAAATGCAACGTTTCAGCATGGCGATGCCGGAGAATGTCACCGCAAATTCGACTTTGTTGTGAGCCGTGCCGTTATGCGCCTTGAGGCATTAGCACCACTGGCAAAACGCAACATCTCGACCGTCTCACGCAATAAAATTCCTAACGGTCTAATCTGCCTTAAGGGGGGCGATCTTGAATCTGAAGTTGAAGCTACCGGCGGAGACATTCTTGAAATCCCCCTTAGCGACTATTTCGAGGAATCATTTTTTGAAACGAAAAAATTGATTTATAAACCATTTCACAACTAAAACAAGCAATCAGCCGACAATGATTAACATAAAACAGTTTGAAACGAATCCTTTTGGAGAAAACACATATGTAATATGGGAACCCAATTCGCTCTCTGCCGCCATTATTGACCCCGGAATGTCAACCCCTCGGGAAGAAGATATCGTCGACAGGTTCATTCAAGACAATGAGCTCAAAGTAGAGTATCTACTGCTAACCCATCTGCATATTGACCACACATTCGGCATCGACCACGCCGTTGAAAAATATGGAGCTCCCATATATGCCCATCCCGATGACGAATTTCTTGGCAAACGCAGATTGGAGCAAGCACAGATGTTCCATCTCCCGGCCAAGCTCTCCCCTATTAATATCAATCACGAATTAGCCGACGATGATCAAATATCTCTCGGCAAAGAAACTATCATCTGCCTTCACGCTCCCGGCCATTCCCCCGGTTCGCTTCTTTTTTATATTCCTTCAATCGACGCCATCTTTACAGGCGATCTGATCTTCCACGGCAGCATAGGCCGTACGGATCTTCCGGGTGGAAATTACGGCCAGTTGATTCGTAGTATCCACAATAAAATCGTTGATCTCCCCCTATCTACCACCATTTATCCGGGACATGGACCGGCCATGTCGCTCGCCGAAGAGCTTCGCACTAATCCGTATATCTAAAGAGATACTCTAACGGTATTTTTTACGGCATGAAATCAACCCTGAGAGGGTCTAGATTCCGCAAATCAACCGTTAAATCCTCAGAAGTAGCAATCGAATGGATAAAACTGGCAGTCAGCCTTATTCCGCGCGACATAAATTGCTGATCCAACGAACCCGGCTGTTCTTTCGTTTGCGCTATTGCCAGACTCAGTTGAGCAGCCTCATCCTTACGCCCTAATCGCAAATAAACAGCAGCAAGCATCAAGTAATCAGACATAGCAAAGAACCCCTGAGCAGATGCCGGATGAGTCAAATCAACAGCAACCTCCTCAAATACTTGCGAAAAGCGTTCAAGCATCTGAGCATCATATAGTGCATGGAGATAAAAATCCACATATTGCTTAATTCCGGCTTTTCTATGATAAAAATCAAGTAAATTAGCCGCCAAGACAGGTTTTCCTTTTAGGATTAAATATTCTGCTTTAAGTTTCCAATCTTCCTCATTGGAAACAATATCAAAATACAGTTGCAGATAATCCTCCAGGTTGTCCGGTTCGAGCTCAACAATCGACAGCAACGGATCAATCGTAGTCGAAGTTGTTATCTTATTTTTGATAATAAAGGCATATATTTCACAGGCCTCCTTCCTGCGGTGGCTACGCGAATATGCCTCCGACAACCCCTCAAGAGCAAAACCATTCAGCGGATCCTCTTCCAGAATCTCCTTCAATAATGCAATCGAATCATCCACGCGATCAGGCATTACCGACATTATGATTCCCTTCGTTACCCTTGCATTAAAATGAGTTGGGTCAATAGCTAAGGCATAATCTACCGCAGCCAGTGCATCATCGATATGCTCCAATCCATATTCTATGCGAGAGAGCAACAACCAGGCATCACAGTTAAACGGCTCCAACTTGGTAAGCTCGTCAGCAATATCCCTGGCATCCTCCTGCATTCCTTCTTCATACTGAATAATTTCAGCTATCTCAAATGCTAATCCACGAGGATCTTCCGCTCGCGCCTTTAATTGAGGATAGTATAAAACGAGCAGTTCGCAATGATCCATATCACGCAACAAATCTATCAACTTAAGAATAGATTCGCAATCAAGCACGTCATATTTCTTCAGAATATCCTCCAAATATGGTACGGGATCTTGCGATTGATAACATTTCACACCCATCATTAAAATATCCCACAACGCGGAATCACGTCTTCCCTGACGCGCTATCATATCGCTGGCCGCCTGCTGAGAATAATACGACAAGAAGAAAGCTATTCTCTCATCAAATTCCTTATTCCCCGGATACAAGCGTGCGACCGTTAGAAACACATACATTTGAACCATCGCGTCACCCTCATCTTGAGCAAAGTCATAAATATCGAGCAACTCGTTGATTTCATAATAGTCTATGGTTGCGCCACTCTCGACCTCCTGACGGAAGCGGTCGTAGAGCTGGCGCATATAGACTTCATCAGACTTTCGTGTTTCGTCGTCGTTATACATTCTTCTTCTGAGCCTTTTCCCAACTATCCTTCAACGCGATAGTGCGATTGAAGATCAGTTTGTCGGCTGTAGAGTCATAATCAGGTGTGAAGTAGCCGATACGTTGGAACTGGAATTTCTCTCCCTTACGAGCATTCTCAGCGATAAACGGTTCTACCTTAATACCCTCAACAACAGTCAGAGAGTCGGGATTCAACAAGTCGCGGAAATCACCATCCTCTGCCGAAGGGTTCTCAACATTGAACAAGCGGTCGTAGATACGAGCAGTAGCGTCAACGGCGTGAGCAGCCGATACCCAATGGAGCGTACCTTTAACCTTACGTGAGGCTCCGGGCATACCGCTACGGCTTTCGGGATCGTAAGTACAGTGGATTTCCAGGATATTACCGTTGGCATCCTTAACCACGTCGGTGCATTGGATAATATAAGCACCCTTCAGGCGCACTTCCCCACCGGGAGCCAAGCGGAAGAACTTCTTGGGCGGATTCTCCATGAAGTCGTCAGCCTCAATGAAGATTTCGCGCGAGAACGGCATCTTGTGGGTACCGGCGGTTGCATCTTCGGGATTGTTCTCCATCTCAACCATTTCGGTCTGGCCCTCGGGATAGTTGGTGATTACAACCTTCACGGGGTTCATAACGGCCATCGCACGGGTTGCAATTGCGTTCAAGTCCTCGCGAACAGCGTGTTCAAGCAGCGATACGGAGATCATTGCCTCCTCAATCTTGGTGTAACCGATACGGTCGATGAAGTTGCGGATAGCCTTAGCGGTGAAACCGCGGCGACGCATACCCGAGATGGTCGGCATTCGGGGGTCATCCCAACCGGCTACCAAGCCCTCCTTAACCAGCTGGAGCAGCTTGCGCTTACTCATCACGGTGTAAGTGAGGTTCAGGCGGTTGAACTCAATCTGGCGGGGGCGGTAAGTGCCATCGCTCAGGAAGTCAACGAAGTAGTCGTAGAGCGGACGGTGAGGCACGAACTCCAGGGTGCAGATTGAGTGGGTAACACCCTCAAAGAAGTCGCTCTGGCCATGCGCAAAGTCATACATGGGGTAAACCTTCCATGCCGTGCCGGTGCGATGGTGGGGCGTCTTGATGATGCGATACATAATCGGATCACGGAAGTGCATATTTGATGATGCCATATCAATCTTTGCAC
>CAZEST010000032.1:0-17117 GCA_964514745.1 uncultured Alistipes sp. | reverse complement strand
AGGCGGTCGGGCGCTAAATGTTTTTGACTGGATAATGTAACATTATAAGATGTGATCAAGCAGGGTCTTCGTTTTGGAGCGAACCTGAGATGTCACTGAAGAAGTCGTGGTGAAGAACACGACTGATACGTAAGAGCAATTCTATGTCGATGTTCTCGCGGTGGAAAATGTCGTAGACATTTCTTCTGTCGCAACATAATTGCCTAGCGAGCCAAACGACAGACTGGTTTTTAGGTAGATGATTAAATTCATCCTGAATCATTTTGCCAATATGCATGAGTATAGATTTAGAAAAAAGGTAAAATGAGAAAGATCCTGTCGTTTTTAGGACAATCCATTTCATTGGCAAAATTAACTAAATTATTTGAGAAATCAAATAAGGCCCTAAAAATATGCCATTTACGCTACAAATTTAGGATTTTTTCAGATTTCCTATCCGGCCATTCTACTTGGCTTCGCGATGGAAGCGATAGAGCTTAGCCGTCTGATGCAATACCGGGCGCGAAGAATCGTAAAGATGCGTAAAGCGGTAGCCTTCGGCCTCGAAACGCGGCAAATTCTCGGCCACATCCGCCTCCGGAATCAAAAGATAGCCCTGATCGGGTTGCTGCTTCAGGAAGTTCTCAATGCGGTCACCGAGATAGAAATTCAGCTCGAAGAAATGAACCGGGTCCCCCTTTGACGTTTCTCCAACCTGAATATATTCGTAGATCACGCCGGACGATGCCGGAGCAATAGCATCAATTTCCTGCGCAACCGGGCGCTGCGACTTTGCGTTGAGCACGGCCGGCTGGTATGCACCGTCTAAGCTAAGATACAAGCCAAACGTCAGGGCAACCAGTGCGTAAATAATCTTATTGTCGACAATCGTAGTGCGCCTAACATACAGGAACCAGCCAACGGCCATTACCACCGGCAACAGAACTGCAAGCCAAGCCCATCCCGAAATAGCACCTATTGCATGAAGCATTGCGATATTCTGAGCAGCATGCTTGCCATGGAAAATCGTATCGCCAACAATTTCAAACTTTATCAGCAGGAACACTGCGAATAGCAACAAACTTACTGCGGCCAACAACCAGCCGTAAACCTTCAGCGACTTTGATTGCTTCTTAACCAGGTAAAGCATATACTGCGCTAAGAAATAGGCAATAAACGGATAAATCGGCATCAGATAGACACTTCGCTTGCTTTGCGGGAAGCAATAGAACACGAAGATAACCACAATGCAAACCAGCGAAAACAGATCAACCGGATCGCATCGGCGCACCCACGCCGTAAGCCTACTCCAAAGCGATTTCGCATCAACCTTGCCAACCTTGTAATTCAATCCGAACAGCGAAAAAACTACCAGCAGTATCCACGGCAAATATCCGGCTGCTACAGTCATGAAGTTATAGGGCCAAGGATTGACACACGAGTCGTAGGCCATCGTGCTAGTCATTCGGCCAAAGTTCTCCTCCATCACCAAGTCCAAGAATTCCTGGCCACCCTGCAGATAAGCAGCATAATACCAGGCCAACGGCAAAATAAACGATGCGATACCGCACAGCGCCAACCGCCAGAAAGCACGGAAGAAATTCATGCCTCGCAGCAATAGGAACACGCCGAACGCCAGGCAAGGTATCAACAAGCCTACAGGCCCTTTCGTTAACGTTGCGCAGCTCATCAGCAGTATGGCTATCCAAGGAATGCCTCGCAAATCCTTCTCCCACCATCTATAAAACAGATACAGCGCACCGACAGTCAACGCCGTCAACACCATATCTACTCGGCAGTTGGCCCCCGCCCTATGCAGTTCGAAAGCCGTCAAGGTAACCAGCGAGGCAATCAACCCGGTATGCACTCCCTTACGGCGCGCATAAAACAGGAATCCTCCGGCAGCCATCGCAATCAACGCAATAGCCGACGGCAAGCGAGAAGCGAACTCGCCAACCACCCCTCCGGTCAACGAGGCTGCAGCGGCAACGCCCCAATGAAAAAATGGAGGCTTATAAGGAATCTCTCCACCATTATTGCGCGGCAAAATCCAGTTGCCGGATTCTATCATCGACGAAGCAACTACAGCCTCGCGAGGCTCCCCCTTGGTATGGAAATCAGCCAATCCAAGAAACGGAATTATCAATAGACAGCCAACTATCAGTAGCAGCCAAAATGCATGGCGAGAATTTATACCTTTCATTACATATAATTTTATCCGCGAAGTTACGAATTTTATCCATGACCAACACCCATTAACTGAAATTTGTTGTAACTTTGCAATACAATGATACTACTAAGTTTCGACACCGAAGAATTTGATGTGCCTCGCGAAAGCGGTATGGATTATGATACCCTCACCGACGGCATGGCTGTTTCGAGCTACGGCACGGAACGCATTCTCGACATTCTGGACCGCAACAACGTAAAAGCTACATTTTTCTGCACAACCAATTTTGCAGAAAATGCCCCTAACATAATCCAACGCATCCTTAATTCAGGCCACGAAATAGCATCGCACGGATGCGACCATTGGACGCCGCAACCGGCCGACGTTATCCGTTCGCACGACAGATTGCAACAGTTAACCGGACGCCCCATTCTCGGCTATCGCCAGCCACGCATGTTTCCCGTCTCCGACGAGGATATCCGCAAGGCCGGCTATATCTATAACTCATCCCTGAATCCATGCTTCATCCCGGGTCATTACAACCACCTGACAACTCCGCGCACCAGTTTCATGAAGGATGGCGTGCTACAGATTCCGGCCTCGGTAACCCCCTGGATTCGCTTCCCGATGTTCTGGCTGGCGCTCCACAATCTTCCGCTCTGGCTCTACAAAGCCTTTGCTCGCCGAATCCATAATCACGACGGCTACTTCGCTACCTACTTCCATCCCTGGGAATTCTATCCCCTGCAGGAGCACCCGGAGTTCAAGATGAAATTCATCAGCCAAAATCGGGCAGGCAAACAAATGGAGCGACGCCTCGACAGCCTCATCAAAATGTTCAAGCAGAAAGGTGCGGAGTTTATAACCTACTCGGAATTTACCCAACGTAAACTATCATGATTAAACTTGCCATAGTCTCCCCATGCTATAATGAGGAAGCCGTTCTAGAGATATCGTCGGCCAGGCTCAACGAACTTTATGACCGCCTGATTGACCAAGGGCTCATCGCGCCCGACAGCTTCGTAATGTTTGTCAACGACGGCAGTCAGGACCACACATGGCAAATCATAACCCGGCTTAACCGCAGCAACAAGCGCTTCAAAGGATTAGACCTTGCTCGCAACGTTGGCCACCAGAATGCAATCATGGCAGGCATGATGACAGCGAAAGATATGGCCGACGCAGTCATCACCATCGACGCAGACCTGCAAGACGATCTCGAAGCAATTCCGCAGATGATTAAAGCCTACAACGAAGGCTACGACGTTGTCTACGGCATAAAAGTGCAGCGCCAGGCCGACCCGCTGCTGAAACGCCTGTCGGCTCAAGCATTCTATAAGTTGCAGAAAAGCATGGGCGTCAAGGCGCTCTATAACCACGCCGATTTCCGCTTTATCTCCAAGCGAGTTCTCGATCAGCTGGCCTGCTATCGCGAGAAGAATCTCTATCTCAGAGGAATCATCCCCCAGATAGGCTATCCATCAACAACCGTCGACGACGTAATAGCGCCCCGTCCGGCAGGAGAATCGAAATACAACCTTACCCGAATGTTATCGTTGGCCCTTGACGGCATTACCTCATTCTCCGTAAAACCGCTCTACGCAATCCTCTATCTCGGACTGATTTTTATTCTTATCAGCCTCGGTATCGGCGTCTACGTAATCTATTCGTTGATAGCTCATACGGCCGTCCACGGTTGGGCGTCGCTAATGTTATCGGTCTGGATGGTAGGCGGTTTCATCCTAATAGCCATAGGCGGTGTGGGCCTCTATGTCGGGAAAATCTACAATGAAGTTAAAGACCGTCCGCTCTATCATATAAAAGATTTATTGCAGTAAATTTGCAAAAATAGCCGGGATTGCTTAACTTTAGGGCATCTTTTAATCAAATACCTAAGAACTTTCATCCATATGGCTATTATTGATTGCATAATTTGGCAACCACAAGGGCAAGAAATAATCTATGCCCACCATTATCCTCAAAATAATCTATCAACCTACACTCAGCTGGTTGTACAGGAGTCGCAGGTTGCCCTATTGTTCTCAAAAGGGAAACTATTGGAGAAATTCGGGCCGGGCAAACGCACGCTCGACACCGAAAACCTACCTATCCTGCGCACGCTGTTTGGCTTCCCCTTTGGAGGCAAAAATCCGTTTACGGCCGAGGTTTGGTTCGTAAATCTAACGGAGACATTCAACATCCCTTGGAGCATATCGCATCTGAGCATCCACGACCCCGATTACAACACACAGCTACCTCTATCGGCTACCGGTCAGTATGGCCTAAAAGTTATCGAACCGGAAAAGTTCCTGATAAAAGTTGTCGGCTCACGTTATGAGTTTACCCAACGCGACATGACGGCCCAATTTACCGGCGAATTTACTACTAAAGTAAAGTCGGCATTGGTGCAGTTCATGATGCAGAACAAGGTAGGATTCAAGCAAATCTCCGGCTTCCTCGACACCCTTTCGGGCCATGTCCTTCAGCAAATGAACCAGTTCTGGAACGAACTGGGCATAGAGCTTACAAAATTCTATATCAGCAATATCGACATCGACACGTCTACCCCCGAAGGCCAGAAAGTTAAACAAGCAATCGCCGAACAAAGCTCAATGTCGATTACCGGCCATACCTGGCAGCAATCTCAGATGTTCAACACGGCCAACAGCGCAATCGGACAGATGGGCAACATGGGTGGTGGCTCAACCGGTTCACTGCTCGGTGGCTTAATGGCCATCAATATGATGGGCGGTATGAACGGCGGCGGAATGGGGGGCGCAGCAATGGCTCCGCAGTACAATCAGCCAACCTTCGGCCCCAACAATCAAGCGCCGAACGCAGGGAACTCCGGCGCGCCTCAGCAAGGCGGCGGGCAACAGCCCCGCATGGTCTATTGCTCAGCCTGCGCGAAACGCTTCCCCAACAACATGACCTTCTGCCCCAATTGCGGCCATAAATACAACCCCTGTCCTAACTGCGGCACAGACAATCCGGACGACGCACGCCGATGCGTTAGCTGCGGCATGCAACTCAGCGGAGGAGCCAACAAATGCCCCCACTGCCACACGATTGTACCCCAAGGCGCAACCTTCTGCCCCGGCTGCGGCCAGCCTATCATCAGCAACAGCAACGTTTGCTCGCGTTGCGGCGCAGAGATTCCGGCCGGCGCACGCTTCTGTCCGCGCTGTGGCAACCGACGCGACTAACCCCACGCATATCAGTTCCACTTCCCCATCCCCTACATTCATTTCCTTAAAAGCAATTAAGTCAACTTATTTACAATGAAAGTAAGCACTATGTTCCTATGCCTCGGTCTTCTCGGGCAACTCGTACTTATCGGCGGATTTATGCTGATCCGCCAGCTATTCACGGTAGATATCCTCTGTCTGGACATCGTTGTGGCCTCCATTGTTTACTGGCTTCTCGGCCTTAGCATGATTCGCCGGCCTATCAACCCCCACGACGATTCGGATAGCGATGTAGCCGGCCTGGGCATCAAATGGCAATCCATCATATTCTACAGCCTGATAGCCATCATCGTAATGGTTGCCGGCGTAGCCATGCACAACAGCGAATACTCCTATCTGGCAACCTTCTCCGTACAAGCCTTCGTGCAAGCGTTGCTGTTAGTTCTGCTGTTTGGCGGATTGCTATTCTCCAAGATGTCAACGGCGAAAGCAAAACAGATTTACCAACGCGAGCAGCAGCTGGCCAGCGGAAAGGCAGAGCTGAAATATATCTTCGACGACCTCTACGACATAGCCGCTACCAACCACCATGTAGCAGCGCCGATTACCCAACAACTAAAACGTTTGGCCGAAGAAACGCGCTATATTACGCCGGCAAAGTCCAACGAATCGCACGCCATCGAAAGCAAGATTTACAGCTATGCCAACAATCTGCATTTCTTGTTGAATAGTCCGGAGGCTGCCGAAGACCAGATAAACCAACTTATTGACAACATAAACTTCGAACTGACTCGGCGTAAACGAGTACTCAACTAAGCATCAATCATTAATCACCCACTTCTAATCTCAACACCATGAACGGTAAAATCTTTCCTGATTCAACCAATGTATGGCAGGATCAGGCAAAAATCCTATTCAATTATTACCGCACAGCGGCGGAAACGGTAGTAAGCGAGGAGGAACGCATCGAAAAAGCGATCCAAGAACTACAGGATGAACGCAACAGCCTGGAAAATCAAATCAACGGTCTCTGGGTTTGGTTCCTAACGATTATCTTGTTCTTCGTCTACTTCATCAAAAAGAACAATCTGACGCAGCAGATTGCCTCCCTGGATGAACGTATTAACGAATTTCAGAATCAGTGGAACCAGATTTTCCGCGACTATCGCGTAAAGCGCTTAGGCATTGCATACATTCCCGTTGCCGAACAAGTTAAATATCAAGACAAGAGCTTCATTGTAGATTTCACGGGTGAAGTCCCCGACCAGGAAATTTCGATGTCAATCTCTCGCCAAAACGCCCTGTTGGTTGAGACTATTCGCAATATAGAATCTCTCGCCGACACAGCGCCGATTGTCGAAACCTCTGAAAACGCCGAACCTATTCAGACCGACAACTATTCGCTTTCTATTCAGGAAATAAACGAGAACGACTATCTCGGCGCCGTTGAACGAGCCATGCGCACAGTAACCTTCTGCATGAACGACTTGGATACTACCTCCGTATCGCTGCCGGTTGTGCTCGATGGAAACAGCTATCTCGACAAACTCGACCAATTTGCAACCGCTGCTCCGCCGGAAACAGCTCCATTGATTGAAGTGTTCGACCGCGAGACCCATCTGCCGGCTATTGATAAGTTCCGCGAAATTAACCAACTGAAGAACTCGCTGTCCGACGAGACGAGCCAGTTCGAGGAAGTGCTGCGCAACCTAATGCGCACGATAGCACAATCCGTCCAGACCCTCTCCTCGCTGAAGATTGCCTCGGTCGACAAAGTTGTTCTGGATTCCAACCGCGTACTGTATCAGATACTGAAAGCGCCCTACAACCATTATTCTCCAACACTGGAGATGGCCGAAATCGAACGAATCCGCAACGAGCGATTCGACTATTCGGAAGATGTACAGGGCTACGAACCCTTCCAGCTACGTGCATCATCCCGAGTAAAGTACAACCCCGTATCGGCAACCTGGGTAGCTGAAGACGGTAGCCAGACGGTTATCCCCTTCGGCGTACACCAGTTCTACGAAGAAATAGTAGCTCCGATGGTTCAAAGCCTGATGGGAGAAAACCGCATCAAGCGCCTGGACATCTACAACGCTATCCGCGACCAAAAGCTCAGCTACCTCAACAAGTGGCACCAAGATACCGATGCATTCTATCGCGCCAACCGTGCGGAAAGCGCCGATATCATTAACCTGATGCAAGGTTCGCTGCGCGAATATATCGCTGCCTTCAACACGTTGATTTCCCTGCAACGCACCGAAGACGCCATGAGCGGTTCCGAACAAGACCTGGATTCAACCGTCGTAGGCGTTGTCGATAATGCTGCCGAAAGCCTCGCCGCCTTCGAAATGCAGAGCCAGGAATTCCAGAAAGTGCAAGACGACTTTGAGGAATACATGAACCGACTCAAGGATGATATCGACCTGAAAGCAGAGCGCTTCGGCCACGTTGAATATTACGACGCCAAACTGCGCGACGGCTATTCCAACGAAGTTGCAGTTGCCGCTTCCGAAGTTAGCAACATGGACGACCGCCGTAAATCACTCGCCGCCGTCAACCCCAAGCTGGCCAAGGATTCCGAGCTGCTCCCCGAGCCTAACGTAAGCGACCTTACCTACGAGCATTTCTCGCTCAACCTCAACGCTATGGCTCAAGAAGCCCTTGAAAACCTCGACAACCGAGAAACCATCACCCCCGACGAAGCCGAAGCTATAGCCGACGTAGAAACAGCTCCCGACAACGATGCCCCCGTCGTTCCCGACAACGAAGAAGCACCCAACAACGAAGAGGCCCCCGGCGACGAAGGAGTTACGCCCCCTCCGGCCATTCCCGAGGCCCCGGCCGTACCGTCAGATAACAATAACAATTAATCCCTGAGCGCTATGTCTTCTACTATAAATTGCCACGTTGACACGTTGCCAATGGCCCAAACCATGTCATCGGTGTCTACCCACGTCAATGGCACGACGGCGGCCGTAGTTGCTATGAAGGCGGCCGTAGTTAAGGCGGAAACCGACGGAGCTAATTTCGTATGCGACAGGGTTAACAAAGGTTTCTACTCGCTGATTCGCTCACAGATTTCGCAGAAAATCGCCAAGCTTAAAAGCGACGTTGATTCCCATCTGATGCGCCTCAACCAGCAGCGCAAACAGCTCACTGCCATCAAATCGCGCATGGAACGCGACTATCAGATGATTTCCGGACGATATTTCAAGATCTTTACCTCGCTCAACAAAAGCCTTGAGCAACGCGTAACCGAACTTGACCGCCCGATAATGCAGTTCGCTAAGGGCGAGGCCGACAAGGTGTCAAACCGTTCGGCCCAGCTAACAGCCGGTATTCCCCTGGGGCAGATCGAATCCGTAAAGACCGCCCAAATTGTTGAGGCCTCCAACCTAAAATTCCGCGCATCGAAAGCTATCGAATCTATCGATAAATTTATCGACAGCAGTAATCAGCTCCAAGACGTTACCGACAAGATTCTCCTTCGCCGGCGCATGACCGACGAGGATAAATCCTCTGCCTTATTGTCCATACCGGTTGCTTTTGTCGAGACCAACTTCGATGCATCCGACCAATCAACCACCCGCACCTACGTTCACAACGATTCTATGCCGACAGCCGCTCAAGCCGCTATCAACGCAGCTACCGAGACCGTCATTCGCAACGAACTCCTGCAATGGTACGACACGGCCATCCCCGACGAGGTTGCCAACGAATTTCGCCGGATAGTCTCCACTTCAGGGCTTGACCAACGCCGCCAGCAGATGATTGTAGCGATGTTTGAATCTCATCCTTATCAATCTTTCTAAATTCTTAAGCCATGAGTTATACTCGAACATCCCACGATTATATCACGGTCCACTACAGCGACACCGTTAGCTATCCGCCTTCTCAGTCAGGCGGTACAATCCACGTTAGCGGTTCGGTTACCGAGCCCGTAACGATCAATGTCCACGTCGATACCTCCCCCTTCGATGTTAGCGTCAATAACTGCACGAATTCGGTCAACGTGCTGACCGGTTCGGTCGTCGCTACCGAAGCCGCCCAAGTTGCATCCATCAGCGAAAACGCCCGCAAGATTGGCGACACAATTATCAAAGGCTTTTTCAAGACGGTTAAAAGCGATATCTCGCAGCAAATTTCAGAGCTTAAGAGCAACATTGATTCGCTGCTAATCCACCTGCGCAAACTTGCCGAACAATGTCGCAACAAGACGAAGCAGATGGAGGCTGATTATCAACGCATCTCATCGCGCTATCTGAAGATTTTCAACGAGCTCGACCACGAATTGGAGAACAGAATCCACGCTGTTGACAGTCCGATCTTTGAGTTTACGCGCAAGCTAGATCAAGTAGGGTCAAGCGTTACCTCGGAAGGGTTGGCAGCTACCACAACGATTGGCAACGCCGAAAACGCCCGGCTTCATGCTCAAATTTCTGCAGCAATCTCCAAGAAAAGTGCAGCCGAAGCTATCCGCAAGTCGGAGCGCTTTCTCGCCGAGCAATATGCCTCTAACGATATCTTAGCCTCTTGCCTGCGCAAGGGGGGCGAAGCGGAAATTTTCTTTACCCCCTGTTGCATGGTAGAAAAGACCGACGGCCCGGGATTAGTATCAAACCAGCTTTATTCCTCGCCCATGCTTGAAGGCGTAAATCTCGACAACCTTAACCAAACGCTCTACAACCAATCATGGACACAGGGCGTTGCAGAGGCCGACAGCCGGGAGATTCTGCGCTATTTCAATGAGGAACTCGCGCGGCTATCAGAAAACAGCACCGACGCCCATACCAATCGCGTTGCCAACCTGACAGCCCAACTCTTCGACCTGTCGCAGACAACAGCGCCGGCAATTTAAGTCATCCATTACATTATCAACCATGAACAAAAATCTTACAGAACTCAAAGATATTCGGTTTAACAGCTCCGAAATAATCCTCCGCGACAACCATGTCTGCGGCGCAATCCTGCCCCAGAAAATCGAAGAACTGCCTCGCAACATCGTTTTCGACGGCAACACGTTAGTAGATGGCGCAGTCTACGGCCATCGCATTGAAGTGCGCAAAGGCAACGTTGAAGTCAACGGTGCAATCTTTGCCCAAAGCGAAGTCTACATTTCCGGCGATGTGAAGGAGCCGGTTATGTTGCGCAAGAGCGTTGGCTCAGCTAATTCCGTAGTTTCGCGCGGCACGAACATCCACCCCCACTTTGGCTGCGACATCAACGCTAAGCAGGTTTCTCTGCGCAATGCATTCGTTGCCGGTAGCATCTACGCCGACGAAGTAGATTTGGAAAACTGCGTAGTTATCGGAGGCGTGTTCGCCACCTCGCAGGCAACCCTCAACAACTGCATAGTAGGCACGTTCAATACCCCAACGGTTACGCTGCAGGCCACAATCAGCCTGCTCCTGCCATCGGCCTTTACCATTGAGGAACCGCGTACCGTACCCGGAACGCGCATGGTCAACCTTTCGCTGGCCGACCTGGGCGCGCTCTACCGAGGCCAAACCGAAAACGATCAATCCGGATATATCCCTATGGATATCTCTACCGACGCCGTTAAGTCGAACCTCGTGCAAGGCGACATCCAGCGCACACTCCGCGCATTTACGGTTGTAGGCAAAGTGCTGGCCGCCGACCTGGTCGACAGTGACCGCTTCCAGAATCATTTCCTCCTGGCAGCAGCTGCTCTCGGTCCGCAAATGCTTAAGACCTATGACCTCGGCACCAACTCCGAGGGGCAACCGGCCATACTCGATGCCGACTCTATCCGCGACTTCTTCTTTAACTTGCTTGAAGGGCGCATACAGCCCCGAATGATGGATGCTTCCTTCTCGCTCACCGGCATACTTCAACAATAGCAAGTAAAGATTATATCAACATCGTAAATAGATTACAGCTAAATGGTTGGCTTAAATTTTTGCAGTTTAGAGTCGGCTTTAGTTGTATTTGTTAACATGATTTATATTGACATTATTCTCGAAAATTAGCGTAGTTTCGAGAATAATAACTACCTTTGTACCCGTATGGAGGCTTCTCCATGCGGGTTTCCAATAACAACTATATATTTATAGATTTTATTAACACCCTTTCTCCTTAATAAAAAACCTTTATCATTCTCCCTCCCTCATTCCAAATTTTAAATTACTCCCTCATTTCCATTATTTAAAACCCAGTTCTAACGATATAACCCTCTCCCCAATATAAGTACAAAAAAACCTTTAAGGTAAACAGAGACAAACTTGAACTTTATCTTAATTTAGTAAATACCCAGCATACGTTACCAGTTTTGCTCAACCGATTCTCTATGCAAAATACTTTCCCCACTATTCAAACTACCCATGGACTGAGCTAATGTCAGGCCGGGCCATGTGGAAAATATTATCTGGTAATTATTTACGCTGGTTGAACCCTACAGCTCATGTTACCGTTAGATTTAGGTAACAAGCCAAACATCTTTACAACCGAGAGGTTGCAAGCCCAAGAAAGTTTTTAGTATAGTAGAATGAGGGCGATGCTCGTGTAGAGTATCGCCCTCTTATTTTTTATCCTATACGCTCGGGTCTGAGCCCCGGGATGATCAGCTGAGCCTACAGCGCGAGATGCAGAATTTGCGAAGCTACATCAACGATATGGTCAGCCTGGTTATCGGCCAATTCTTGAGCCGAACGGAAGCCCCAGGTTACGCCACACGATTCTACGCAAGCACGGCGAGCAGTCTCCATGTCAACGCCCGAGTCGCCAACATACAGCACATCGGCCTTTGCAACTCCGGCCTTCTGCAGAATTTCAAACACGATTGAAGGATCCGGTTTTACAGGAACTCCCTCCTTCTGGCCCTCAACCGCTACCCACAGGGTATCAGCGAAGAAATGGCCCACCAATTCCTCGGTTGCAGCCTGATATTTATTGGACGCAACCGCCAACTTGATGCCACGCGACGTCAACTCGGCGATGAGTTCGCGCATTCCGCTATAAGGCGCTGTAAAATCATGCAGATGACCATTATAGTAGGCCTTGAAATCAACCAACAAGCGATTCACGGTTTCCTCCGTACGCAAATCAGCGGGCAGCACACGCTCCATCAAGCGCTTTACGCCGTTACCGACAAAGCGCGGATAATCCTCAATCGGATGCGTAGGCAAGCCGGCTTTTTCCAGTGCATAATTGGCCGCATAGCCCAAGTCGGTTATGGTGTTGAGCAGAGTACCGTCAAGATCAAAAATTACGAGCTGTTTCAAAATATTTCAGATTAAGAGGAATCGAGGCCTCACGCCCTCATCCTCGGTTATGTGCAAGTTACGAACTATGTGTATTCTTTATTGATTAGAAGGGATAGCCAACGGAGAAGTGGAACGTAGCGTCGCGACTCCAGTTGGGATGAATCAGGGGCCAGCGCTCCTGACCTTGGGCCGGGTTGTGGGCTTTGAAACCGAGGTCAAAACGGAGCAGGAAGTAGGTAAAGTCCATACGTAAGCCAAGGCCGTAGGCCAGCGCAATCTCCTTGTAGAAGGAGTTGAACTTAAACTTACCCCCCTGTTGGTTAGGATAATCCTTTATCGTCCAGATATTACCGGCATCAACGAACAGAGCGCCTTCAAACACCCAGAACAACTTATTGCGATATTCCAAGCTAAGCAACATCGAGATATCGCCACACTGATTGATAAAGTCGCTAACCGAGTTCTGCGAGTTGTAAGAACCGGGACCAAGACTGCGCACACTCCAACCGCGTACGGAGTTAGCTCCGCCGGCATAAAAACGCTTTTCAAACGGTATCATCGAGGCATTGCCGTAGGGATAACCTATACCGCCTCCGGCATGGAACGAGATTGAGTTGCGCTCTGAGAACGCGTGATTAATTGTATAGTCGATTTCGCCCTTTACATATTGGGCATAAGGAATCGAAAACACCTTATACGCACCGTCTGACTTCTTCTGCCCTATCATCTTGGAGACGGCATAGAGCACGTTGCCGGCGGTCTCTATAGATGCGCGCCAGGTATAAGTATTAACCTGACGGGGCAAACGAAACAGCCCCGTAGAACTGGCTGCCGGGCGGCGATTAGTATGATACCATGTATAGCCCGTGCGCATTATGAAGTGGTCTTCATAGCTATAACGCAGCAGAGGGTTATTAGGCGCGATATTGTTGATAAAGTCAACGGTTGAACGCGGCAACGATACTACGTTCAGGTCGAGCAGGTCGTAGGTACGGCGCGTCATGTTATTCCTGTCAGACCATTTGAAGCGCCAACTTGCGCCTCCGATTACACGCGTATATTCCGGTCGTTCCTGCCACATGAAGGTCAGCGCAAACTCCGTTGAAGCTCTGTTCTTGCGCTTAAACGATGAACTCAGGAACGGACATTCCATCTTCGGGAAGGTAATGCCTACCTCTCCGGCCAGCTCTGTATAGCGGTCGTTGATCAGGCCCTCGAGGTTGCCCGACAAGCTCTCGTAGGAGCCGCGCACCTTGGCAGTCAGCACTTCGCCCCCATGAAACAGGTTGCGGTTGGTCCATGTGATGCCGCCCCCTACGCCCAGGTCGCCCTCAGAGTTAGTTCCTTCCAACTCAAAAGTTACACCCTGTTTCTTCGTACGCGACAGCAAGACAAACGCATCCAGCGCCTCCTCGCCATTCTGCTCGCCGGCCGGCGATGTTACTATATTGATATACCGCAGTACGGCCAGGCGGTTAAAGTTTTCATACGTGCGGTCTATGGCCGACGTAGAGTAGATCTCTCCTGGACGAATGTAGCACTGTTCGGCCAGCACGCCCGGACGCAGGAATCTATCCTCTCCATAAAGGATTTTCAGGCCGTTGTAGGTTACCGTATCGTTGGCAGCAAATTGCATGGCCGTAGCGTCGTCGCCCGGCGAGAAGTCGGTTACCACGAACACGTTGCGGAAACGATAACGTTTCCCGGGGTCTTTAACCGTCATCCGAAGGGTTACATCCTTTGAACCGGCAACCGTATCGGCCGTAAAAGATACATATTCTTTCGTGAAACCCAAGTAGCCTCGCTCGCGCATCTCTTCAGTAATTACCGCACGAATATTGTCGAGATTGGTGCGGTCGAGGTTATCCCCTACCCCCAACGGGAATTTAAGGGAATCGGCAGCCACAACTTCGCGCACTATCGAATCGGTATATTCCGTCTCAAAACTGCTTACCTGATGGGGCGCACCCGGACTCAACCGATAGTTGACGGCCATCTTCTTTCGGCCGGTGCTGACCGTGTCGGCTTCGACCGTTGCATCGTTGTAGCCTCGATTAATCATCGCCAGGCGCAACTGGCGCACGCTCTGTTCGGTAAGCTGTGCATCGTAGATTACAGGTTCCTGACCGATTTTACGCAACCAGCGATTAAACTTACCGTTGGATTGGCCCGATAGATTATAGACTCCGAGCTGCAATTTCCAGCAGCCTAATACTTTATGATTAGGTACCTGACGAAGATAATTAATCAGCCCCGACGTTGATACCCCGGAGCTATCTACCACGGCAATATCTACCTTGTCAAGCAAGTAGCTCCCGTCGGGCACATGCTTCGTTGAGCTACACGCTCCCAGGAGCATGAGCCCGGCCGTCAGCAGCGCCGTTCGAAATACCCGTGGTAAAATCTTCATCATCTTTAGAATAGGAATAGTTAGTTCGCACTGTAAAAATCCTCACGAACAAAATTCGCAACGGATGGCAACGTATTCGGCCCGATAACGATATCCGCTTCGGCCTTTACCTGCGGCAAGGCATTTTCAACCGCTACCGATAGGTCGGCAACGCGCATCATCGGCAGGTCGTTAAGATTGTCGCCGAACACAACAATTCGGTCAGCGCCCAGCTCCTCGGCCACATCCTTAATGGCAACTGCCTTAGAGCAACCGGCGCAATAAACATCCATCAGGGCTACCTCCGGATTGAAAATATCGCGATACCACGCTGCCGAGCACCGTGTCTTGCTATTAATCCCCCGGCAAATCTGCTCCATCTTATCGGCTTCGCCCATTGCAAAGAACAATACGGTTGGCAGGTCGGGGTTCTCTTCGCCAATATGGAACGTCTTCAGCTCCAGGCTACGTCGCTCTTGATAAAACGCATCCTCGCGAGGCGTAAGCCCGGCTGCATGATATACACTCAAGCATCGATCGGATTCCGCACAATATTGAAACGGCTCAACACCGGCCCGGCGAAACTCTCGGAGAACTATTTCCACATCCGAGTCCGACATCATGCGCAGGTAATCCAGGCGCTCTAATCGGCGGTTCCAATAACCGGCTCCGGTCATGATAATAGCCGGGATATCGCGTCCGGCAGGCGTCTTGGCAGGGAGCAAGTTTTGCAGCATCGGCTGCACCGTAGCCTGCGTACGGGCCGTAGCAACGGTGAACATTGCCCCTTTTGCAATCAAGTCATTGAGTATGCGCAACGACTCATCGGGTACCCTGCTCGATGCATCGAGCAGAGTACCGTCGAGGTCGCTTACATATAACGTTTTTAGCCGCATTAGATACCCGTATAAGTCGACGGAGACAGCTGATGGAGTTCCTGACGGACGGCATCGCTAACCTCCAAGGTATCTATGAATTCAGCTATCGACTCGGCCGTTACGGTAGTGTTGACGCGAGTAAGCTGTTTGAGGGTTTCGTAGGGATGGGGATAACCTTCGCGGCGAAGGATTGTCTGGATTCCCTCGGCTACTACGGCCCACGCTGCATTCAGGTCGCGATCGATAGCCGTACGGTTAAGCAACAGTTTACCAAGCCCCTTGAGCGTTGAATGGATTGCGATAACGCTATGGGCCATCGGCACTCCGATATTGCGCAGAACCGTTGAATCGGTCAGGTCGCGTTGCAAGCGCGATACGGGGAGTTTCTGCGACAAGTGGGCATAAATAGCGTTGGCGATACCGAGGTTACCTTCGGAATTTTCGAAGTCGATAGGGTTAACCTTGTGGGGCATTGCCGATGAGCCGACTTCGCCTGCCTTAATTTTCTGCTTGAAATATTCAGCAGAAACATACATCCAGACGTCGCGGTCGAGGTCGAGGATAATAGTATTGATGCGGCGCAGAGCGTCGAACAGCGCTGCAAGGTTGTCGTAATTGGAGATCTGGGTAGTCCATTCTTCTCGACCAATACCGAGCTGTTCGCTCAGGAAGCGATTGCCGAAGTCGCGCCAGTTGTATTGCGGGAACGCAGCGTTGTGAGCATTAAAGTTGCCGGTAGCCCCTCCGAATTTACCGGTAATAGGGGTCTTTTCGAGCAGTTCACGTTGCTGACGCAGACGGTAAACAAATACCTCAATCTCCTTGCCCAAACGGGTAGGCGAAGCAGGCTGACCGTGGGTCTTGGCCAACATCGCTACGTCGGCCCACTCCTGAGCTCTACTATCGAGCGATCCAATCAGCTCGTCTAACAGCGGCAGGAACACCTCATGCACGGCATCCTTTACCGACATCGGCACCGACGTATTGTTAATATCCTGCGATGTAAGTCCGAAATGGATAAACTCCTTCCAATCAGCGAGCCCCATCTGATCAAAACGTTCCTTGATAAAATACTCAACGGCTTTTACGTCATGATTGGTAACAGATTCGTGCTCCTTGATGCGCAGGGCATCAGCTTCTGTAAAATCCTTATATAAGGAGGGAAGTTGCGCCAAGGCTTCGGCGGGGACCCCGGCCAGTTGCGGCAAGGGCAGGCGGCAGAGCGCCAGGAAATATTCAACTTCAACTTTTACGCGATAACGAATCAGCGCAAATTCCGAAAAA
>CAZEST010000031.1:0-17137 GCA_964514745.1 uncultured Alistipes sp. | reverse complement strand
CCCATTAGCCCTATTCGCCCCATCTCCTTGCAGGCGAGCGAGGAAGGATTTGAATTCCAGGTCGGTATAGAGGGCGCGCAGGGCGGATTGGTTTTCGGGTTGGCGCCGCAAATCGTCGAAATTGACCTCAACGGGGACGTCGGTCTTGATGGTTACCAGTTGCTTTGAAAAGCGAATTTGTTCGATATTGTTGCGGATTTTCTGGCCCACGGCTCCTTTGATTTTGTCGGCGTTAGCCAGTAGGTTTTCAACCGAACCATATTCGCTGATGAATTTGGCGGCGGTTTTTGGTCCTACCCCGGGGCAGCCGGGTACGTTATCGGATGTATCGCCTTCGAGGGCAAGCAGGTCGATAACTTGCAACGGGTTGCTGATACCGTGTTTTTCGCAAACCTCTGCCACACCGCGGATTTCGAATCCCTTTCCGGCTAATGACGGACGATACATCTTGACGTGGTCGTTGACCAACTGGCCGTAATCCTTGTCGGGAGTCATCATGTAGGTCTCGAATCCTTCGGCGGTTGCCAATCGGGAGATGGACCCGATAACGTCGTCGGCTTCGTAGCCTGCAACCTCAAATACCGGAATGTTGTAGGCATGGATTATCTCTTTGATAATCGGCACCGAGAGGGTAATATCTTCGGGCTGGGCCTCGCGCTGCGCCTTGTATTCGGGGTACATTTCGTGGCGAAACGTTGGCCCTTTCGGGTCGAAACATACGGCAATATGGGTGGGGTTCTCTTTTTTGAGAATCTCGTCAAGGGTGTTTACAAAACCAAATATTGCCGAGGTGTTGAACCCTTTTGAAGTTATGCGAGGGGCTCTGATTAGAGCGTAGTATGCGCGGTAAATCAGGGCGTAAGCGTCGAGAAGGAATAGCTTTTTCATCAATGGAGGTTTGAATCTTCATGGAGATAAGAGGTAACGTACAAAGGTAAGAAATGTTTGGCAAATCTAAAAAGAAAAGCGACTCCGATTTCTCAGAGTCGCTTTCAGGGAGGTGCCAAGCGGATTCGAACCGCTGTGAACGGTTTTGCAGACCGGTACCTAACCACTCGGACATGGCACCAATTTTAAGCCGTCGCCTTAACTTCTTAGGCTTTTGCGGGGCAAAGTTACGGCTTTTATTTCAAACTGCCAAATTTTCGGCAGACTTTTTCGAACTGTCCGCGTTGTAGCGCTTGTGACAGGGGAACTTACTTGAAGGATTGCTTAGAGAACTGGAACGAGATGTCGGTCTTGTCCAGGTTGAACTTCGCCATTGCGGGTACACCGATGTAGGGAGTGATTGCGCTGACGTAGGTTGTAGTTGTGTAGGAGCTGGTGCTGGTTTCGGTAGTAACTTCAACCGGGGTTAGCGTGAAGGTGATATCATCGGAGTCGATAACGATGTTGTTGGTATTGGTGTCGCCGTCCTTTACGTACTTCGCTAACATATTAAGGAAGTATGTGCGCAGACCGGAGAAATAGTAGTAGCCGTTGGTTGAATCGTAGCTTGCAAGGAACGATGTTTCGTCGTCGCTTAATGAGTTGGTCAAGAAGAATTCGTCTTTCTTGTTGCTCAAAACCATCAGCACGTTTTCGGGAGGCTCAATGCCGTAGTTGTTGGAGATGGTCTCAACGGGCAACTTCATCGTCAGGGTGTTGACAACGGAAAGCAGACCCTTGTTGGCCAGGTAGTAGTCGAGCACATCCTTCAAGGGGAAGGTGATTTCGATATCCTTGCCTACCGGGGCAACCATGATGTTTTCGCCGGCATCAATGCGCGCCTGCAGCGACTTGTCGATGTCGAAGAATATGTTGTTGTTGGAGATTACTTCGGGGGTAACGGCGAAATAAGTGCCTTCGTAGTTGGTTGTTACGGTTTCGCCATCTTCCTCGGTGGTTGTATGATAATAGATTACCATCTGGGTCTGCTTAATCTGGGTTACGCGACCTGAACCGTAGGAGTTGGTAACGTAGATGCCGGGGAAGTATTGGGCAAATACCGACGGGAGGGAGTAGGCGTTGGGGTTTTCGACATAGAGGGTAAACAGCTCTTTAGCGAGGCTCAGAGGCATATCAACCTTGATTTCGCGGTAGGATAATGCCTGGATTGAGTCGTTCAAGCCTTGGGCGTTGCCAACGTAGATAGAAGATGCGATAGGACCGGCACTCATGTCGCAATATTCTTTCGGGTCGAAAGAGGAGTAGATCGGGTAGGGGAGTGCGCGATTCAAGCGATAAACTTCCAAGCCCATCGGAGCAATAGAGTCGCCAACCAGTCCGCCAACGTTGTAGGAGAGAACCAGCTTCATTGAGTCGAGCTCGTTGACGGTGACGCCGTCTGTCTCGAGCTTGGTTGCCGGCAGGAATTGGCAAACGAAATCGGAGGAGAACTTGCCGTAGCCGTCTGCGTCGATTACGCCCAGAAGCTGGTCGATAGTGCGCGATTGAATCTGCTGGTTGTTAACCGTGCGCCCCGTGAGGGTAAATTCATCGTGGATAACTACTTCGGTTTCCGACTGAATCAGCGTGGAGCCGATGTCGTCGGTAGAGTTGGAGCAAGCAGAGAGCAACGAGAGGACGAGGAACGAAGCTGAGAGGAAAGCAAGAATTGATTTCATATATTATGACTGGAGGGGGAATGGTCAAGAATTATTGCGGAGCGAGTCGTAGAATTCAACTACCGGTGTGGCATCCAACTCCTCGCCCTGATAGGGAAGGAAGGGTTTGCCTTTAGCTTTGGCGTAGTCGATAATCTCTTGGGGAATGTTTTCGGATGCCTGCATTACGCCGTCGGCGTAGTCGATGGCCAGCTTGTTGAGGGTAACGAAGTCAACCGGGCCGTCGCCGAGCGTAGCCAGGTCCTCTTCCGAGAAGCCGTCGAGCAGCAACTTTTCTTTGAAGCGCGGGTCGAGGGTGCCGTCAAAGCTGTCGTCAAATAGTGCGTAAACAACCGGAGAACCGCCGATTGTAGGGTCGTCAGCATAGGCCTTCTTGAGGTAGAGCGGGGCGAGGGCGGTAACCCAACCTGAACAGTGGGTAATAACCGGCTCCCAACGTAGCTTCTTTACGGTTTCCATGACGCCACGGGTGAAGAACATGATACGTTCGTCGTTGTCTTCGGGCGTTTCGCGGATTTCCAGGTCGGTAACTGCATGGTGCTGGAAGAAGTCGTCGGTATCAATGAAGTAGACCTGCATGCGTGCGGATTGCAAGGTTGCAACCTTGATGATTAGCGGGTGGTCAGTGTTGTCGATAGAGAGGTTAATGCCTGACAGACGGATCACCTCATGGAGCTGATTGCGACGTTCATTTATACAACCGTATTTGGGCATAAATGCGCGGGCTTCATATCCTTTTTCCTGGACCTTCTGGGGCAGATTTTTACCGAGAAGGCTCATCGGGGTTTCACGCAAGTAGGGGGTTATTTCCTGAGAAATGTAGAGTATTTTATGCTTCTGGTTCATTGATGTTAAATGCTGAGGGCACTATTCGACTGCAAAGTTACAAAAAAAATGGCAGACTGCAAAAATTAATCGGCGCACGTAGGCGCGTAATCAATGTAAGCAGCGTTTTTCGGTGGTTGTCGATTTGCAATTCGAGGTTATTTCGCTATCTTTGCAGTCTGAACTGAGTTTTTTTATTGATAATCCACACAGAATGCAGAATATGAAAAGTAACGCAGAATCATCTTGCAAAGTTCGCAAGGCCGGGAAATCCGGTAGTTGCGTAGGCCGAGCTATGTCAGTATTGCTGTTGATAGCAGTGATGGTAGCTATGGCGTTTCCCGCAAATGCGCAATTTAAGTCCAAAATTCTTGAGCCTATCACTTGGAAGGCAACCGTAGAGAATAATTCAACCTCTACGGCTACGATTCGCCTGAATGCCACTATTGAATCAGGTTGGCATCTCTATTCGCTTCATCTTCCGGAAGATGGACCTAACTCAACTGAGATTCATTTCCAGCTCCCCGATGGGGTTGCGCTTGACGGTCAGTTGACCCCCTCGCGTAAGCCGATTGAGAAGTACGATGATATGTTCTCGCTGAATCTGTCGTGGTGGGAAAACTCGGTATCCTTTAGTCAGAAGGTTAAGATTACCGATGAAAAAACTCATAAAGTTACTATCTCCGTATCGTTTCAGGGATGCAACGATGAAACTTGTATAGCTCCGAAAACCGAACAGTTGGAAGTGTCGGTCGGTACGGGTCCGGCTCCGGTAGAGGAGGCGCAGGCCGATACGGTCGTTGTAGAGCAACCGGTTGTAGAGCAGCCGGCTGAACCGCAGGCTGATGTTGACCTTTGGGCTCCGGTTGAATTCTCCGAGGATGCCGCTACGGAGGAGACCAACGTTGACAATGCTCCTTGGTGGGTTATCTTTATCTGGGGTTTCGGTGGCGGCTTGCTGGCCCTGCTGACTCCTTGCGTATGGCCTATGATTCCGATGACCGTTAGCTTCTTCCTGAAGAAGAGTGGTAGCCGCGCAAAGTCAATCCGCGATGCGGTTACTTATGGATTGAGCATTATTGTTATTTACCTGACTCTCGGCCTGGCAATCACCGGTATATTTGGTGCCAGCAAGCTGAATGAGTTGAGTACGAATGCAATTTTCAATATCTGCTTCTTCCTGCTGTTGGTACTGTTCGGAATTTCATTCCTGGGTGGATTCGATATCAAACTCCCGTCGAAATGGTCCAACTCGGCAGATGCCAAGGCTGAAAAGGCAACCGGCTTGCTGAGTATTTTCTTCATGGCCTTTACCCTTGCATTGGTTTCCTTCTCATGCACCGGCCCGATTATCGGTACGTTGCTGGTTGAGGCTGCAACGATGGGCAACCTCGTAGGCCCGGCTATCGGTATGGGTGGTTTCGCTCTGGCGCTGGCTTTGCCCTTCTCGCTGTTTGCGATGTTCCCCTCTTGGCTGAAGGATATGCCTCGCTCGGGTGGCTGGTTAAACTCGGTGAAGGTTGTGCTCGGCTTCCTTGAATTGGCGCTGTCGCTGAAGTTCCTCTCTGTAGCAGACTTGGCTTACGGCTGGGGCATCCTCGATCGCGAAGTGTTTATCTGCCTCTGGGTTGTAATCTTCGTAATGCTTGGCCTTTACTTGCTGGGTAAACTGAAGTTTAGCCACGATTCCGATGTTGAACACGTATCGTTGCCCCGATTCTTCCTCTCCATGGCATCGCTTAGCTTCGCTATCTACCTTATCCCCGGACTATGGGGCGCACCGCTCAAGAGCGTTAGCGCGTTCGTTCCGCCGTTGTTTACACAGGATTTCAACCTCTATGATGGCGGTAAGTTCGAGGAGTTTGACGATTACGATAAGGGTATGGCTTACGCTGCCGAGCATAATATGCCGGTGCTGATGGACTTTTCAGGCTATGGCTGTGTTAACTGCCGTAAGATGGAGGGCGCCGTATTCGATACCGGTCGTGTCAGCACGATTGTAAAGGAAAATTTCGTACTTATTAAGCTTATGGTTGACGATAAGGCTAAACTTTCCGCTCCGCAAACAGTCGAAGAAAATGGTAAGAAGATTGTCCTGAACACGGTTGGCGACAAGTGGAGCTATCTCCAGCGCCATAAGTTCGGTGCAAACTCCCAGCCTTACTATATCATCTTGAACAACTCCGGCGAGGCTATGTCAACCCCCTATTTCTATGATGAGAATGTAGAGCAGTTTGTTGACTGGCTGAATTCCGGCATCAAGAACTATACCGACAAACCTGAGTAATACAGAAATGGAAAAGATTCCTCAACATACTCGTCAGGAAAAACTCGAGGCATTCGGCAGGGTGCTCGACGTGCTCGATACGTTGCGCGTAAAGTGCCCCTGGGATGCCAAGCAGACTAACGAATCTCTGCGTCCGAACACGATGGAGGAGGTTTGTGAGCTCTGCGAAGCCCTCATCAACGAAGATGATGCGGAGATTCGCAAGGAACTGGGCGACGTGCTGCTCCACGTGCTGTTCTATGCTAAAATCGGAGAAGAGAAAGGCGCGTTCGACGTTGTTACCGTTTGCGATTCCCTAGCGTCAAAACTGATTTATCGCCATCCCCATGTCTATGGCCAGACCGTTGCCGATAATGCCCATCAAGTTGAGCTCAACTGGGAACAGATTAAGCTCAAGGAGAAGGACGGCAACCGCTCGGTATTGGCCGGCGTGCCCTCTACATTGCCTGCTCTGAATAAGGCTTACCGCGTTCAGGAGAAGGCTGCCAATTCCGGTTTCGACTGGCAGGAGGCTTCGGAAGTGTGGGGCAAGGTTAGAGAGGAGATTGGCGAATTTTCAACCGAGGCCGAAAAGGTTCGTACGTTGGAACATCAGGCTGATGTCGCTCCGGAGAAATTGGCCGAGGCTCGAAGCAAGATGGAGGCCGAGATGGGCGACGTATTCTTCTCGTTAGTAAATGCCGCACGTCTTTATGGTGTGATTCCCGAGAATGCGTTGGAAAAGACCAATAAGAAGTTTATTGCGCGTTTCAATCATATCGAGACTCGTGCCCGAGAAATGGGCCGCAAGCTCAACGAACTTTCGTTGGACGAAATGGAAGCCTTCTGGGAGGAAGCCAAAACCCTGTAATATCCCCTCCTCGTTAGCCCCGTTAGTCCCATCCCTCCCATTAGTCCCATTAACTACTATATAATATTATTATGAAAGCTATTCGTTTAGCAGCAATTTTAGCATTGGCCGGTGGCAGCGCAATGGTAGCTCCCGCGCCTGTTGCTGCGCAGGTCAATCAGTTAAATGCCGAGATGAATGTCATCCCCGACAAGGTAACTCCTACCGACAACGGTATCCGTATATCAGTCTGCCTGGTTGGTATCCCTACAACTTCTCAGCATATTGATGCTGTAGACCTGAATGTCGGTACGAAGGTGATTAAGGCTACCGATGTTGACGGCATCGAATTCGAAAAGAACTTCCAGTTTGAGGATACCGGTGTGCAGGTTATCGAATTGGACTTCCCCTTCAAGGGTCAGCTGCCTAAAACAGCAACCCTTACGTTCCACACTGCCCACGGCGATATTACAGCGCCCGCTCGTCAATAACCCTTCCATTCCCGGATGATAGTTTGCATTACCGAAAAGCCTAACGTGGCTCGCGATATTGCCGAAATCCTCGGCGCCAAGAAGAAAGAAAACGGATATTTCGAGGGTAACGGTTATCGCGTCACCTGGACCTACGGCCATCTCTGCACGTTAAAAGAACCCAACGACTATACCGACGATTGGAAGCGTTGGTCGTTGGTGCGCCTGCCAATGATTCCTCCTAAGTTCGGTATCAAGCTGATTCCGATTGAGAATTATGAAAGGCAGTTCAACGTAATCAAGCACCTTTTCGCTGAGGCTGACGAGATTATAAATTGCGGTGATGCCGGGCAGGAGGGTGAACTTATCCAGCGCTGGGTAATGCAAAAAGCCGGGGTTAAATGTCCGGTAAAACGATTATGGATCTCCTCGCTGACAGATCAGTCTATCCGCGAGGGGTTCCGTTCGTTGCGCCCGTCGGCCGATTTCGATAACCTCTACTATGCCGGGTTGTCGCGAGCGATTGGCGACTGGATTCTGGGGATGAACGCAACGCGCCTATATACCTTAAAATATAGTTCGCCGGGCAATGTCCTGTCGATTGGGCGTGTGCAGACTCCGACGTTGGCATTGGTGGTGCAGCGCCATCACGAGATTGAGAACTTCAAGCCTGAAGATTTCTGGGAGCTGAAAACCGTTTGCAAGGGAGCAACGTTTAATGCCGTATCCGGGCGCTTCATGGACGAAGCTAAGGCGCGTGAGGCGCTGGAGCGGATTAAGCCGTTCCCGTTGGTGGTTACTTCGGTTGAAGAGAAAAAAGGACGCGAGGCTCCGCCTCGTCTGTTCGACCTTACGTCGCTTCAGGTTGAATGTAACCGACAGTGGGGCTGGACGGCCGACGATACGTTGAAGCTAATCCAGACGCTCTACGAAAAGAAGGTTACTACGTATCCGCGTGTGGATACAACCTACCTCTCCGATGATATCTATCCTACGGTGCCCGGTATCTTGCGCAACATGACTCCGTATGCCGCCCTAACCGCTCCCGTCCTTGCCCTGCCGAAGATTCCAAAGAGCAAGAAGGTATTCGATAACTCAAAGGTTACCGACCACCATGCTATTATCCCTACCGGTCAGTCTCCGACGTCGCTCGTTGGCAACGAGCGCTTGCTCTATCATCTGATAGCACGCCGATTTATTGCAGCGTTTTATCCCGATTGCGAATTTATGCAGACTACGGTTATGGCTGAAGCCGGAGGCGTTGGCTTCAAGGCTTCGGGTAAGGTTGTAACCTCTCCCGGATGGCGTACAATCTATCAGAAGCAGGACGACCAACCGCAGGAAGCAGCCGGCGAGGATTCTATCCTCCCTCCGTTTGCTCAGGGCGAGAGCAATCCGCATGAACCTGACCTGGTAAAGAAGACTACTCAACCGCCAAAATATTATACCGAAGGTACGCTGCTGCGAGCTATGGAATCGGCCGGGAAAACTGTCGATGATGAGGCTCTGCGTGAAGCGATGAAGGAGAACGGAATCGGTCGACCGTCAACCCGTGCGAATATTATCGAGACGCTCTTTAAACGCCATTATATCTATCGCAAAAAGAAGAATATCATGGCGTCGCAGGCCGGAATCGACCTTATTGCTACTATCAACGAAGAGTTGTTGAAGAGCGCTAAGCTGACTGGTATCTGGGAAAACCGATTGCGCCGCATAGAGCACGGCGATTATTCTCCGGCCGAGTTTATAAATGACCTGAAGCAGCAGATTGGGCGGATCGTAACGGATGTTATTTCCGATACGTCTGCTCGCCGAATCGATACGGGTACTGCTCCGCAGGGCGATGGCGGCGCAACAGCTCCTGCCGGATTGCCTAAGAGGGGTGGGGGGCCATCGACCGGTGGAGAGGCTGCCGCCAAGCCGAAGGCTCCGCGCAAACCTGCCGTCAGAAAGTTGGAGCAGATTGTATGTCCGATATGTGGCAAGGGGCACATCCTCAAGGGTAAGACGGCCTACGGCTGTTCGGAGTTCCGCTCGGGTTGTACGCTGCGCTTGCCGTTTACGGAATATCCGGCCGAGTTAACCCCCGGCAAACTCAATGCGCAGCTTGCCAAGCAGTTTAAGAAATAGCAATGAACTTGATAGTACAGTGGATATGCGTTGCGGTAATCATTTTGATTATCGTAGTGTGGGTTGTGCGCTATATCATTGGCCTCGTCAAATGGTCAAAGCAGCTGAAGCGTGGCGGCTCCGCCCTGCCCCCCTGCTGCGACCCCAACGCCCGCCGTTCCGCCTCCTCCTGCAGTGCCTGCAATGCCCACAATGATAAAAAAACGGCAACAGGGGTTGATAATCGCCGTTGCCGTATGGGGAATAACAGATGTTGAGAGGGGAAAATTAGCCGAGGTAGGGGCCAAAGCGGTTGTCGCGAGGCTCAGATTTGGTGCAGTCCCAAACAAGAAGGATGATAGAGCCAACCAGGGGAATGAAGCAAATGAAGTACCAACCTCCGGCACGGCCTATGTCGTGGAGACGACGCCATGCAACTGCCAGGCCCGGAATCAACAGAGCTACCGAGACGAGCCAGCCGATAATAGGTATCAGGCAGGTTAATAGTGTAACAATAAATGTGAATAAGGCGAACCACCAGTATTCGGCGCGAGTAGCGCGGCCGGAGAAGTCGGCATACTTGTTGAAACAGGTCTTTATAGCTGTGCCAAAATCCATGGCCGGAGCCTCCGGAATGAATGGCGGTTGCTGCGGGTATGGCTGCTGATATTGTGGCTGCTGATACTGCGGCTGAGGCGGCATCTGTGGTGCCTGCTGCCGGGGCTGTTGAACATTTTCCATTGTAATGAATTTTTAATGAATAGTTAGTATAGTAAAAAAGCACCTTACATATACGTAATAGTTGCTTTTTTTGATGAATACTGTGCAAATTTAAAAGTTTTAATGTAAAGTTACAAATATTATTACTAATTTTGGTGGTGTTTTTCCTGTGAATATGACGATTACCCACATACTTGATATCCCTATGATTACGCGCAGTTTAGCTCGGCGCTTACTGACAGTTGTTTTTAGTGCTATATGGGCTACGTTTGCCGTGGTTGCGCAGCAGCAGTCTGTGGGGTTGGTGCTGTCGGGCGGTGGCGCTAAGGGTATTGCGCATATTGGGGTGATTAAAGCCTTGGAGGAGAATGATATACCGATTGATTATGTAGCCGGTACCTCCATGGGGGCGATTATCGGTGGCTTGTATGCCGCAGGTTATACCCCGGAGGAGATGCTCGCTCTTATTGAATCTAAAGGATTCTCCGATTGGTCGACCGGTCAGCTCGATCCGAGCCTTACCTATTATTTCGTTAAGAAAAAGAAGACGCCTGCATTTGCCGACCTTCATATCAACATATCGCGCAAGGATTCAACCGATAGCGAGTCGTCATTGCTCCCTTCGAGCCTAATATCACCTCTGCCGATGAACTTTGCCTTTATGGATCTATTCTCGGGCTATACGGCTCAGTGTGGGGGCAACTTCGATAATCTGTTCGTGCCGTTTCGCTGCGTAGCCTCGGATGTCAACGCCAAGCATAAGATCGTCTGTCGGTCCGGTAGCCTGGGCGATGCCATCAGAGCGTCTATGACATTTCCGCCGGTGTTCCAGCCGATAAAGATGAACGGCGTATATGTCTACGATGGAGGTATTTACGATAACTTCCCGGTCGACGTGATGCGCGAAGATTTCGCCCCCGACTTTATTATCGGTGTTGACGTGCATAGCGAGGATGCTCCGCAGAGCAATAGCATCATTAATCAGCTGGAAAACATGATTATCCAGAACAATGATTACTCCCTGCCTGAGGATGAGGGGCTCCGGATTCATGTCGACGTCAGCCGATTCTCACTCTTGGATTTCAATAAAGCCAAGGAGATTTCGGCCATTGGCTACGCTACGGCTTGCGAGATGATGGACTCGCTGTCGTCTCGCGTTACGGCTCGTATCCCGGCCCGAACGCGCGAGATTCGTCGCCGTGAGTTTAAATCGAAAACTCCCTATGTACGCTTCGATTCGGTCCATGTTTCGGGCGGTACACCGCAGCAAAACAGCTATATCTCTCGCCTATTCCAGCCGGCAAGGGTTGATACTTTCGGTATTGAGCGAGCACGCCTGGCCTACTATAGTGCGCTCTCTCCGGGCCGATTGCAGAACCTTATTCCGCAGGCAATTTTTAATCCTGCAACCGAGATGTTTACCCTCGACCTGGATGCTACTGTGAAGAGCAATTTTGCGCTGGGAGCCGGTGGATATCTCTCCTCCTCGATTAACTCCATGATATTCGTCTCGGCGGAGTATTCAGCGATGTCGTTCAGTTCGGCGGAAATTAAGGGGATGGGCTGGGTTGGCCAGAACTACATGGCAGGCCAGTTGGCCGGACGAGTGAATTTGCCGTCGCGCCGACCTTCGGCCTTCGAATTGGAGGCTGCTATCTCGCGCCAGAAATTTTACGAGAGCGACAAGCTTTTCTATCAAGATAATTCGCCGGCATTTATTACCCATCATGAGGGCTTCGGGCGCTTGAGCTATGCGTGGGCCGTTACTCGTGCGGGTAAAGCTTCGGTAGGAATCGGAGGCGGTCAGACACGCGATTATTTTTACTCCTCGGAGAACGGCGATTTTAGTCTCAGTGACCGCCAACGTACGGTTTTTAACCTCGGCCAGGCTATAGCGCGCCTTGAATTTGATAACCTCGACAACCAAAGCTATCCATCTTCGGGCTACGATCTGCATCTGACGGCTATGCAGACTTTGGGCAAGTATCATCTGCGCTATATGAACGAAGAGGGTCTCCTTGCCGACGGCAATGCTCATTGGTTACAGGCGGAGTTTAACGGCAATAGCTACTTCCCCGTGTCGGACAGCTTCTCGTTCGGCTTGAATTGGGACCTGCTGGTCTCTAATCGCAAGTTGATGGAGACATATTACGCCACGATTGTTAATGCCCCGGGCTATACGCCATCGCCGGCTACAACGACCGTGTTCAATAAGCGTTTCCGCGCCAATTCGTTCGCAGCGTTAGGCATCGTACCGGTTTGGAAACCGCTCTCCAGGGCGCAGGTACGCCTGTCGGCAAGTGTGTTTATGCCGTTCCGTCGCATCGAGATGGACGAGCAGACGGCCGGAGCCTATTATGGCGGATGGTTCCGCAATCCGGAGTTTATCGGCCAGCTTGATCTGGTTTACAACTTGCCGTTTGCTTCGATTTGCGGATATGTCAACTATTTGAGCTATCCGGCGCGTAATTGGAACGTTGGGCTCTCGTTTGGGCTTTTCTTCCAGGCGTCTAAGTTCCTGAGATAGGGCCGACGGGTGTTTGCCTCGGCTTCCGCCTCGGCCACCGTGGAGGGGAGAGAGAGGGGGGAAGAGGGAAGAGATGAAGAGGGTAGATGGGAGAACAGAGAGAGGGGCCACTTAGGGATGTGCACAAATGGGAGGGCGTGTGTGCAATGAAAGAGGGTATTTATAAAACGTTAACACAAAATTAGGTTTATTGGGTTGGAATTCTTTGGATTAGGGGCTAAAAATGAGTAACTTTGTACATCCTTCAACCAAACAAGGTTGCTTTATTGAATTTTGCAAGGGCACGTCCTCTTTAACCGATGCCCGAAACAGATATTTATGATGACTAAGAAATTTTACCTTATTATAGTGCTGATGCTGGTTGCCATCGTCCCGATGTCGGCCGCAAAGCGCAACACCCATACCAAGAAAGCTAAGACCACAAAAGTTGTTACCGCAAAGGCTGCCGCTAAGAAGGCAATGACCGACGACGATATGAAGCTCGCTGCGGTATCCAAGACCAATCCCTTTGAAATTGTACCCGCTGCAGGAATGGAACTCCTGGGCGACATCAACGATATGAATGGCGACGACGCTATGATTTCAGATATGCTGAAGTATGCTCGTAAATTCATGGGCGTTCGCTACGTTCATGGTGGCCGTTCGCCGAAAGGCTTCGACTGCTCCGGCTTTACATCTTATGTCTACGGACAGTTTGGCGTTTCGCTTTCTCCCTCTTCATCCGACCAGTATAATCAGGGCAAGCGCGTTGCTCGTGGCGAAATTCAGCCGGGCGACCTGCTGTTCTTCACCGGTTACGCTGCAGGATCAGGTCGTGTAGGTCACGTAGCTATCGCGGTAGATTCCGACCCGGTTACCGGCGAGGTATCGTTTATCCACGCAGCCCGTACGGGTATCCAGATTGACCGCATCAGCGCCCCCTACTATTCTTCTCGCTTCATCGGAGCTCGTCGCGTAGTAGGTCTGTAATTCGGCTCCCGACCGTTCCGGTCACCCCTTCAAAAATGAATCTCCCCAAATTTGAACTTCAAGTTAAAGAAATAGCGGAACAAGCAATGCCGTAGGCGTTGCTTGTTTTTTCACTAAAAATCTATGTTATGGCAAAAAAACACCACTATGCCGGCTTGACCGACGCGGAAGTCCTGGCGAGCCGGAGTAAATACGGCGTTAACGTGCTGACTCCTCCCGAAAAGGAGACTTTCTGGGACAAGGTAAAGAAGACATGTTCCCATTGGATTTCGATTACATTGGGCGTGATTCTGGTCGGTTGTGTAATCGCAGCGTTTTTCCTTACCGGTTCGATGGGCGCAAAAATATGGGTGATGCCCTCGATTGTTGCGTTTTCGTCGTTGCTGATACTGATTGTAGGCGTGTTCGGCGGTTTCAAAGACCCATTGTTCCGCGTGCTGCTGATGGCCTTCATGCTGGCGATAGGTATATCTATTTATGAATTTGAATGGGTTGGTAAGGATTTTACCTCCTTCTTCGAACCTATCGGCATTATCGTTGCGTTGCTGTTAGCAACCAGTATTGCTTTCTTCCTGGAGCGGAGCAATGAGAAGACTTTCCAGAGCTTGAATGAGGTTAACGACGACACGGCTGTCAACGTAATCCGTAATAACAACGTTTGCCAAGTTGCGCGCAAGGATATCGTCGTTGGCGATATCGTATTGTTGGAGGCCGGCGAGGAGGTCCCTGCCGACTGCAAGCTGCTTGAATGTTTGAATCTGACGTTGGATGAATCGTCGCTGACGGGCGAACCGGAATGTTCAAAGACTATCGATCCCAAGCAATTCGATAAGGATGCAACTTATCCTTCAGATGAAATTATGAAGGGTACGATTATAATTGAGGGCTACTGTACGGCTCAAGTCTTGAAGGTAGGTGATGCAACGGAGTGTGGCAAGGTCTTTGAGGCTGCCCAGGTTAATGAGGGCGATCCAACGCCATTGAGTGATAAGCTCGAGAAGCTATCCTATTGGATTACGGTAGCCAGCTATTTGGTAGGCATTCTGATTGTAGTTGGGCGAATGACGTTGTTCTTTTTCCAGCCGAGCGCGTCGCTGACGGGTGCCGACTATTGGATAGAGCTGATTACCTACTTCTTGAATACGATTATGATTGCCGTAACGCTTATTGTTGTAGCCGTTCCTGAAGGGCTGCCTATGAGCGTAGCGCTGAGTTTGGCCTTAAGCATGCGTAAACTGATGAAGGAGAATACTCTTCCGCGCACAATGCACGCCTGCGAGACGATGGGTGCTACTTCGGTAATCTGTACGGATAAGACCGGTACGCTGACTCAGAACCAGATGCAGGTTGCTGATACGATGCTGTTGGAAACCAATGAAAAGTTGGTTGCCGAACTGATTGCTGCCAACAGTACGGCCAATCTCGACTTCTCCGACGCCCATAAGATTAAGGCTATCGGCAATCCAACCGAGGGCGCTTTGCTGCTTTGGCTCAACGGGCAGGGCATCAATTACCAATCAGTACGCGAAGCCGTAGAGATTGAGGATCGCTTGCCGTTTACTACCGAGAACAAGTATATGGCAACCATCGTTCGGTCGGAAGTTATGGGCCGGAAGATGGTCTATGTAAAGGGCGCGCCTGAAATCTTGCTGGCCATGTCAACCCTGAGTGATGAGAAGAAGGCTCAGTTTAGCGAAAAGTTGCGCGAATATCAGGATAAGGCTATGCGTACGCTGGCAATAGCCTATGCCGAAGCTCCGGCTGAGAATCCGCTGTCGGATGGCAAGTTGGCAATCACCGGCCTGACCTTTGCCGGAGTGTTTGCAATCTCCGATCCGGTTCGTAGCGAGGTGCCTGATGCAATTCGCAACTGTATTGACGCCGGTATACAGGTTAAGATTGTAACCGGCGATACCCCCGGCACTGCCAAGGAGATCGGGCGCCAGGTAGGTCTTTGGACCGCAGCGGATACCGATCGCAATATCATGACGGGTACGGAATTTGCCGCTATGAGCGATGAAGAGCTTGCTGATAGAATTCAGGATGTTAAGATTCTATCGCGCGCAAGGCCTAATGATAAGGAACGCCTGGTTAAAATGCTGAAAAAGCAGGGCCTGGTAGTAGCGGCTACCGGCGACGGCACAAATGATGCGCCTGCCTTGAATGTTGCTGACGTAGGCCTCTCGATGGGCGACGGTACGGCTGTAGCAAAGGAGGCCAGCGACATGACTATCCAGGATAACTCCTTCAGCACGATAACCAACGCTGTAATGTGGGGGCGCTCGCTCTATAAGAATATCCAGCGCTTCATAATGTTCCAGATGACTATCAACGTTGTAGCTTGCTTGATTGTACTGATTGGAGCATTTATCGGCACGGAATCGCCGTTGACGGTGACCCAGATGCTGTGGGTAAACCTGATTATGGATACGTTTGCCGCTATTGCGTTGGCCTCGTTGCCCCCTTCCCGTTCGGTAATGCAGGAGAAGCCTCGAAAGGTTACCGATAACATTATCAGTAATTCGATGGCTGCCAATATCTTCGGTGTGGGCGGACTGTTTACGGTGCTGTTGTTCGGAGTTCTGTGGATAATGCAGCATGCCGATATTCAGTCAATGACTGATTTGCTGACGTTTAACTTTAATTATGGCGTTTACGATGGGTTGTCGGCCTATGAATTGAGCATGTTCTTCACTCTCTTCGTGATGCTTCAGTTCTGGAATATGTTTAACGCAAAGGCATTCATGACCGGCAAGTCGGCATTAGACCGTATGCGCGATAGCCAAGGCTTCCTGACGATAGCCGTGGTAATATTCTTAGGACAAATCCTGATTGTAGAGCTGGGCGGACAGATGTTCAACGTAACACCGCTTAATGTATGCGATTGGTTGATTATAATTGTTTTAACCTCCGTAGTTCTGTGGATTGGCGAATTGATTCGTCTGTTCAAGAAATAGGCCTCCCGGCGCAGTGATGATCATTGCTCTCGACGCATTGCTAAAATTGAGAAAATACGTATGAAACGTAAATAGAAATCGCCGCCTGGTTCCGTTGAGGAGTGCAGGCGGCGATTTAGTTTTATGATAGTTTGTAGATTCTACCAGTTGTCGGAACGGAAGGGGATTAGGGGCAGGTAATTGCCTGAGTAGAGTGTGCCGAGCAGGAAGTCTTGCCAGCAGTAGCGAACGGCAACCGGGTTGGGAACGTCCTTGCATGAAACAACCAGCTCATTGGTTTGCCAGTGGAGCCAAACGTTGTCGGCCGTATGGAATACATGGTCTTCTCCGGCAACTTCGAAGCCTTCAATCATATAATTGCGGCATATACCGTTGCAGGGCGAGTCGATTGCAACCCATGCTTCGCCATCCTTGAAGGTTGTGCTCTTGTAGCGGGGGAAAGTAATCGGGAACTGAGTCTTGCCGTAGGTCTTGTTCAGCGCGAGGTCGCAAAGGCGGTGGCCTGCAGCCTCCTTGTTGCCCGGGTGGATATTATGGAGCTCAAACGGCTCAACTAGGTCGTTGATGCAGATCATATCGCTGTTGGGAATCATGTCGATAGCCTTCCATTGCTGTTCGCGCAGATAGGGCGCTTTGCCGTCCTCGCGAGGATCGTCGTAGTCGAACGGCGCGATTTCAACGGCGTAGAAGGGTATATCGCCCAGACCGAGCTGCGTGCGCCAATCTTTAACCATCGTTGTCAGGCGGTCGGCATAGGTTTCGTAGGTAGCAACGTTGGAGCAGCCCTGATACCAGATTATACCCTTGTAGGTATAATTCTTAATCGGGCAGAACATAG
>CAZEST010000030.1:0-17303 GCA_964514745.1 uncultured Alistipes sp. | reverse complement strand
GGTTCATGTTTTCAGGGTTGAAGTGGCCGGTCTGGGCAATTTCGCGCAGAGAACGAATTACGTCGTTCTTGCTGAACAGTTCGCCCGGCTTAACGCGGAGGTCGCGGCGTACAACTTTCTCGTAAAGGCGGTCGTTACCATTGATTACAACCTTGTTGACGCGAGCCTGCGGACCTTCAAACATGCGTAATTCCAGGTCGATAGAGTCGCCGTTGATATTGCGTTCGATGGGAACCAACTGATAGAACAGGTAGCCCTTATCCATGTAGGCGTTGGAAACGGCATCGTCGTCGGTAGTCAAGCGCTTGTTGAGCAATTTCTGATTGTATACATCGCCGGCTTTCATGCCCAGCAGGTAGTTGAGCTGGTCGGTAGAGTAGAGCGTGTTACCAACCCAAGAGATGTCGCTGATATAGTATTTCTTGCCTTCTTCGATGTTGATGTATACGTCTACCTTCTTTTCATCGTAAGGCACAACGGAATCGCTCAGAATCTTGGCATCGCGGTAACCAAGTTCGTTATACTTGTCGATAATCAGGTCCTTATCGGCTTGATAATCGGTTTCTACGAATTTCTTCTGACTAAAGATTTTCCAGATATTGCTCCCTTCGTTGGTTTTCTTGATAACGCGCTTGAGCTTGCTGTCGGACAGCACTTCGTTACCATCAATATAAATCTTGTGGACCTTAACCTTTGATTGCTTGTCGACATCAATGTGGACAATCATCTCATTCTTGTGGCTGAGGTCTTCCTGAAGCCAGACTTTTACGTTTGCATTACCGAACCCCTTGTCGGCGAAATATTTTTCGGTGAGCAGGGTTGCGCGGTTAACGATATTCTGAGTAATCTGATTTCCCTTCATCAGCTGTAAGCGCTTCTGAAGTTCCTCGCGCTCACTCTTTTTCATGCCTCCATATTGCACTTCAGAGATACGCGGCTGAGTACGCAGGTTGATATTCAGCCAAATCTTGTTGCCTGCAATCTTTTCTGCTACGATCTGGGCTTGTGCGAACAAGCCTTGACGCATCAAGCGCTTGGCGGCGGTTGTGATGTCGTTGCCCGGCACTTCAATTTCGTCGCCTACCTTTAATCCGGAATATCCGATAATGATATAGTCTTCATAATTGTCAGCACCGGAAACCTTAAGCCCTGCGATTTCATATTTCGTAGGCAGACCGGTATAAACAATCGGCGGATTGTAGATAGTATCTGTACGCTCCTGAGCGCTGAGCGCAGGAGATGCAGTTGCGGCGAGTAGGAGTAAGAGTGGCGGGAAAAACCTTGATCTCATATATCGTGAAGTGGAATATCTTTATCTGTTGGATTATTGTTTGTTATCGCTGCCGGAGGTTGAGGATATTTGTTCGCTTGTCTTGCCAAAGCGTCGCTCGCGATGCTGAAACTTCAGAATTGCGTTAGCGAAGTCTTCTTTGGTAAAGTCGGGCCAGTATTTATCAACAACGTCGATTTCGGAGTAGGCTATTTCCCAAAGCAGGAAATTGCTGACGCGAAGATCGCCGCCGGTGCGAATCAGAAGATCCGGGTCGGATTGAGGCAGACTGCCGGTAGAGAGAGAGGAAGCAAAGAGCCGGCTGTCGATATCTTCGGGGTTGATTTCTCCGGAGATCGCTTTTTGGGCAATTTTGCGGGTTGCTTCAATGATATCCCAACGTCCGGAATAGCTGAGCGCGAGGTTAAGGATTAACCCATTGCAGTGAGCTGTTGCATTAAAGCACCCTTGCAGGCGATTGCGCGTGTCCTCGGGCATGCGTTCGAAGTCGCCAATCATCTGTAGGTGGACGTTGTTCTTTATAAGGTCGGGAGTTTCGCGCTCGATTGCAATCCCGATGAGGTGCATCAGCGCATCTACTTCCGTTTGCGGTCGTAGCCAATTCTCAGTAGAGAAAGCATATAGCGTAAGGCACTTTACGCCCACTTCGGAGGCAATCTCCGTAATGCGGCGCACGGTATTGACGCCCTCGACATGACCTTCAGAGCGGTCAAGTCCGCGAGCTTTAGCCCAGCGTCCGTTACCATCCATGATGATTGCAACGTGGGCCGGTACCTTTGATATATCTATGCTTTCAAGCAACTTTTCCATTTTGCTTTTTATTCTACATAATGACAGGTCTCACATCGTTCGCCAAACTCGTAGGTTAGCGAGAATGTAATGTTGGAATACCAGTCGGTATTTCGTGCGAAAGAACTTTTGATTTGATGGAGGTCGCTAAGCTGTCCGTCCATATGGTCTGAAAATACTTTCGTCATTGAGAATTCGAGGGCCAGGTTGAGGCGAGGCTTGGCTTTATATTTGAAGCCGAAAGCCATTGGAATATTGAATCCAAGATTCGTATCGCCCGAACAGCTTGAGAGCGATACTCCAATTCCGAGGCCGAGATAGGGCGTCCAACGGCGCAGGCGCTTATAGGTTTCGCCGATACCGTATGGGAAGAAGTTAAATTCGGCGCGTTCTTGCAATTCAAAAACCGTAGCTTTGAAGTTGTAATTCGCTCCGTCGGGCAGCACGTCGTCCATTCCTTTTGTGTCGCCACTGATTGTCATTGCGTTCAGAAGAGTGCGTATGCCCCAGCGAACATCGGGAAGATAGCGGAAGGTTGCCCCCCCAACTATGCCCGGATGGGCGAATATGTTTGACGATGCATCGCCTACATAGCCCGACATACCAATCTGGCCTCCTACGTCGAATTTATATTGCGACTCCTGGCCATTCGCTTTTTGGGCGAGCAGGCAGGGGAGAATTATTAGCATTAGGGCTATTAAACGTTTCATCGCTGGATGCTTGAAGGGAGATTATTGTAGCGGTTTGGTTGTAAGATGGTTGACAACGCCGCTCCAATATGTATCGCGCAGGTTGCCTTGGGGAGAGTAGCCACCGAACAAGTAGAGGTAGGGGCACTCCCATGATGTTATAGGCGTAACGGCCATCGTAGATGCCGAATTAGCATCGAGTTTTTTGTCGAATACTAACAGCGAACCGCCGGTTGTGAACGGAATGTAATCTGGGAACTGAAGCATTTCGGAACCTTCCTGCCAGTTCAACCCCATGTCGCGAGAGATGTAAACGGTAAATACGGGGTCAACACTGATTTCGTTGGCAATGCCTGCGTGTCCGCCAAAGGCTATGAGCACGTCCTTCTGTACGGTAGTCCATGTGGTGGAGTCAGTCTCAGCAATGGTGTAGCGACTCATGGAGTAGCCTGAGCCGGCCGGTAGAGCATTGCTGAGTTTTGCCCATTTGCTGCCATCGAATGCCCAGGATGCACCGGTATAGCTGCCGTTTGCTGTCTTGCCGCCTAAGATTATAACTTGGGGGTTGTTCGTCCAAATGGTTGTAAAGAGAGCTGCTTCGGAGCTACCGCTTACGGGGAAGTCAGACGCTACGGCTTGGTTGTCGAGCGCCAGCGCAGATTCGGGATATGCAGCGTAGGTACGTGCTCCGGCGTTGTTCTTTACGCCGACAATAGCGTTGAGATATGTTGCAGAGATTGTTTCCCAATCGCTGTCAACGTTCTGGAAGTTATATCCTCCATCGGTGCTCTGATAGAGCGTTCCGTTAGCGTCGGTTACGTAGAGAATGCCGTTGTCGGTAGCCGTAAAGCTGTCGATGTTGAGCAGAGATGCTCCATTGGTTGAGAAGGTCGGCTCAATAATATCTGAACTCCATTGGCCTCCGCCGGTCTTTGTGGCCGGAATAAAAGTTGAAATACCAATTTTGCCTGCTGCGTTGCGGCTAAGCATTAAGGCTTTGTCGCCAACTTTTACGGTTTTTGTTTGCGTCATTGATTCTACACCGTAGAGCTTACCGCCTTGGAGTTTGTCCCAATATAGCGAATCGGCAACCGCGTTAGCAACGTTGACCGTAATCTGGTAGTCGCGTTGGTATTCACCATCAGCAGAAACAACGTGGAGCGTTACCGGGCCGTTGCTGAAGTTGATTTTCTCGTCGGTTGACGTTAGATAGTCAACGGTCTGCGCGTTTCCATCGCTGTCCGTAAAGCGGAGTTCGGCTACGGAGCATGCATCGCTGGCAATCGTTACGGCAAGAGAATCGGTCCTCGTGCCAAAGGGCAGGGGAGATGCGTTGAAGATCTTGCAGTTTACCAGGTCTATGGAGAAATAGATGGTGTCGAGATTAGCTAATATATCTGAATTGTCTTGCAGGGTAAATCCGGTTACTTTTGTTCCGGAATAATCATCGGGGTCAGTTCCCCAGGTAGAGCTTGAATTACATCCTGCAAAACCAATGCCGAGGCAAGCCAGCAGTCCAATCAGAAAATATAATTGTAAACCTTTATTCATCGAGTTAAAATAAAATATATAGAGAGCTGTCGGAGAAAACTCCGCCAACCCACAACATTTCAATTTGCAAAGTTAGCAAGATTTTTGGAAACTACATTGAAACACGGTGCAAAATTAAGTGATACATTTTAATAACCAAGTTCTACCGGACTGATTTAAATAATTTTTCATGAACTTTCACCCTTGGTAACAGAGAAGTAGCTACTGTTAATAAGTCTTAATAGGGCTGTTTTCTGTAATCGACTTTTTATATTGCTTGCAAAAGCAAAATGCAACTAAATTGGTGGTTGTAATAGCAAAATGCGTGAAATGAGCGCTGTTTTGCGGCATTTGGTGTAAAATAAAGTTAAATCAAAGTAATTTTTTGGACAAAAGCTATTGCAACTACTGAAAAAGCCCTTAACTTTGCATTGTGTTTTTCATGGTATTAGATTTAAGGTTAACTAAGATTGGTTGTCGGGAGACAATCAATTTTTTTGTATATAGCTGTTTGAGGGCTATTGGGCGGGGATTGTGCCATTGTAGAAACAGCGGATTTTTCCAACGGGGAGTTTGCCTTCAAGCAGTAGGGGAATGCGAGAGGCGGTAGTTGAAATCCAGGCGTCCATGTTGTCGGATGTCTTGGTGCCGTTTTTCGATGTAAATGTGAAGGTTATGTGATAGGCCGGGTAGTTTTGTTTGTTAACCTCTACGCTGGTAAGGCCATCGTAATGAATGGTCAGAATCTCCTTTTGACGTCCGGAAAATACGTTTAGTTTTACGGTGTGGCCTTTCGACATGGATGCGTAGTCGAGACAACGCATATAGTAGAACGAACTGAGCATATCCAGGGTTGCCCCGGTTGCTTGCAATTCTTTATTTTCGACGGTCTCGGTTGTTTCTTTCTTGCCTTTTGTGCGACGAACTACTTTTGCGGTGGTCGTATTGCCCGACCGACTAAATGTTAGGTTGTCGTGGCTGAAATCGCCTCCTTCGTAGGCAACTTTGTCGTATTTATAGGGTAGATATGTCTTGCTGTCGATTGTCCCTTGCAGTGTGTCGCGTACTTTATAGAATTTATCGGCCCAGGGCGCGGTAGCCCCGGTCAGCTTTGAACTGAATTGCTTGCCCGAGGAGCTGATCGTTGTTGTCAAGGTTACGGAACCGGCTTTCTTATGGATTAGGCCCCATTTATACATTACGTCGTAGCCGAGTTTCTCTTTAGGCACTTTCCATGTTTCTGCGTGTACTGAGAATCCCAGCGATAATATGGCGAGAATTAGGAGCGCAATCGTTGAGCGGTTAGTGATTGTTGGCTTATTTTGTAAGCAAATTTGATTCATGATAGATAATAATTTCCTCTTAGACGATAGCTGAGACGGAAGGTTTAACAGCTGAGGGGTTGGATACGTCAAACCCTGAGATGCGCTGATGGCTCTCAGGGCTTGATATTGTTTGGGGTATGTGAAGGCGGATAATTTAGGATTAGTCGCCCATTGTGCGGAGCAGTTCGTCGTTGTCGGATGTGCGTTCCATGCGATCCTTGATGAATTCCATAGCTTCGATAGAATTGCGATCGGAGAGGAAGCGACGCAGAATCCACATGCGGTTGAGCGTTTCCTCGCGGAGCAGCAGGTCGTCGCGGCGAGTAGATGATGCCATGATGTCGACAGCCGGGAAGATGCGCTTGTTCGATAGTTTGCGGTCGAGCTGGAGTTCCATGTTGCCCGTACCCTTGAATTCCTCGAAGATGACTTCGTCCATCTTGGATGAGGTTTCGGTAAGGGCTGTTGCGATAATGGTCAGCGAGCCGCCACCTTCGATGTTACGGGCAGCGCCGAAGAAGCGCTTAGGTTTCTGGAGGGCGTTAGCGTCCACACCGCCCGATAGAATCTTGCCTGATGCGGGTTGGGCAGTATTATATGCGCGAGCCAAACGGGTAATCGAGTCGAGCAGAATTACAACGTCGTGGCCACATTCAACCATGCGCTTTGCTTTTTCCAGGACGATACCTGCGATTTTTACGTGGCGGTCGGCCGGTTCGTCGAAAGTCGACGCAATAACCTCGGCATTAACCGAACGGCTCATGTCGGTAACCTCTTCGGGGCGTTCATCAATTAGCAGAATCATGATGTAAACCTCCGGATGGTTCTCGGCGATAGCGTTTGCAATATCTTTCAGCAGGATTGTCTTACCGGTTTTCGGCGGAGCTACGATTAGGGCGCGCTGTCCTTTACCGATAGGCGAGAACATGTCAACTACGCGCGTAGAGATGTTATTGGTGCGCTTGCCGCCGGTGAGGTCGAATTTCTCATCGGGGAAAAGCGGAGTTAGATGTTCGAAGGGTACACGGTCGCGAACAAATTCCGGACTGCGGCCATTGATGCGCAAGGCTTTCGTCATCGGGAAGTATTTATCGCCTTCTTTAGGCGGTGCGATTTCGCATTCAACAACGTCGCCGGTTTTCAGTCCGTACTGCTTAATCTGCTGGTGTGATACCAGTACGTCGTCGGGCGATGCAAGGTAGTTGAAGTCGCTTGAGCGGAGGAATCCAAATCCTTCGGGGGCTATTTCCAAAACGCCTGATGCCTGGAGGAAGCCTTCAAAATCGTATTGCGGAACAACCGGTTGGGGTTGACGGGCGTTCATCTTTGCTTTTTTGCCCTTCTTGCCCTTTGGCTCTTGCTGAGTGGGTTGCATTTGCGGTTCGCGGATAATGATAGGAGCGGCTGCAGCTGCAGCGGCGGCTTCTTCGCGTTCCTTTTGAGAGCGAGGCGTAAAACTCTTGCCGCCCATGCGCGGGAAGAATGAGCCAAACGATTCGTCGACGTTTCGGCCAAATACTCCGGGAGGATTCTTGCGAGGTTGCTGTTGTGGCTGAGTTTGGTTATTATTGTCAGGTGTTTGTTGCTCTTGCATCTGATTTGTCTGCTGGTCTCCCTGCTGTTGAGTAGCTGGCTGATTTCCTTCTTGAACTTGGTTGCCGGAGGTTGGGCCGTTCTGATTTTTCTGACGAGGTGTGAACATCTTGCCGCCACGTTGCTGCATTGGCTGGCGTGGGTTAAATTGGCGAACGGGGGGGAGCTGGCTTTGTTGCTGCTGAGGGTGCTTCTCGGCCTGAGGCTCGTTGGCCTCTGTTGCCGGAGCGTCCTGCTTGGCCTCGGATGCTTCGTCGTTGGCCGGCTTGCTATCCGACTCGGCGACTTCGGCAGGCGTTTCGGCCTGCACTTCGACTACTTCCGCCGGCTTTGTTTCTGCGTTGGGTTCGGCAGCGTCGGCAGCGTCGGTTTTCATCTTTGGTTTACGGCCACGCTTACGAGGCGCAGCATCGGCGTTGTCGGTCGGCGTTGCAGTTGCGGCTTCGGTTTCAGCTACCGGCTCTTGGTTTTTAGGCTTTCGACCGCGAGGACGAGGTTCCTGGCTTTTCGCTTGGGCCTCGTTGTTGCCGTCGGGGTTGGCAGAATTAGCAGCGTTAGCAGCGTCAGCTTTAGCTTCCGTTTTTTGGTTTTTAGGCTTGCGCCCGCGTTTCTTTTCGGAAGGGGTAGGTGCGTTTGCCGACAGGTCAATAGCCTGCTGGTCAAGAATACTATAGATTAGAGATTCTTTGTCGGAGCCGCTGGTCTTTTTTAACCCCATACCTTCAGCAATGGATTGGAGTTGGCCTTCGGCCATTTCTTCAAGATCGGAGATATTATACATATATCTTCAATAAAGTTTATCGGTAGATGGGGTAATGACGCCGTTAGCCATGCCAAAGCATCAAGCAATAGGCATACCCCAATTAGAGTACTAAAATACGGTTACGAATAATATTGGTGTACTGGTATTTTGCCGTCCACGAATCCTTTCGTGCGGAAAGAAACAATTATATAGTGGAACGGGAGAGTTGAGCGAGACGCCGGCTATCTTGTTGTAGTTGGCCTACTTATGGCGGAGAATATACATCCGATATAACGATTGACGTTATATATCCGGTATCCCTAAAAATTGTAATGGAATTGTTTTACACCGCAAAGTTAATCATTATTCTTCAAAAAACAAATTTTTTTTAAGTTTTGAGAAATTTTGGGCGTTTTTATGGGTTAAATCGTGGATTGAGGGGCCGAATTTAGTCTTTATTTAGGCGTTGGAAGAGGGCATTAATATGCGTGGGTGAGGTGAAAGCTTTTAGGGGAATCAGCAAGGCTCGGTGGGCTGCTGCGCGATGAGCGGCGTGGCGCGGAGTAGCGGCTATGTGGTGGTCGGTTGGCTCGTAGGTTATTACGAGGTATTTGTCCCAGTAATGGCAACGTTGGATAGCAGCGTATGGGATTGTGTATGCCTCCGGGACGCGGACCGGGCGAGGGGGCTGTTCCGAGTCGGCGTTTGCGCTGTCGTTGTTATTGTCGTCGCTGTTTTCGTCGTCGGATGCCTTATCTTGTTGTTCGAATTTCGGCATCGGAAAATAGGTTACGGAAATATCGTTGGTAGGGCTGACAACGACCTGATGAGGATAGATGGAATCAACATTCCAAGGGCGTGTCATCAGGTCGTTGTAGCTGAGCATACGTAGCGTTGGGAAGAGTACGAATATAATAGCGGCAGTTATGAACAGAATGCGCGAATCGTAAAGGAGACCGCAAATAACGGAGACAATTATAGGCAGACTGACGATTAACCAGAACTTGCCTGCACGGTGCATTAATACGTGGTAGGCGAGGCTGGCCGGGCGCAGACTGAAACGTGATGTTGATATTTCGGTTTCTTCCATGTTTAAGGTTAAGGTGTAAGCTGATACATCGGCGAGAACCCTTTCGAGGGCTTCATCTCTTTAATAACGTTGCCCACCAATATTTTATTTGAATTTACTACGTCCAATTTTAAAATAGGTGCACCGGCATAGAGATCGTAGTCTTTTAGGTTAATCCAGAAGGTTGATGGAGATTCGGTTAGCTTGAAGTAGTAGATGCGGTTGGTCTGGTCGCTAACTGAGCGCCATTGTGTAGTTGAGATTTCTGGCTGATCGGGTAGCGAGATGCCGGTTGGTACGGCGCAGTTCCCGATTATGCCGAAAATGCCGGCGAGGGCGGTCTTGTGGCTGGCATCTTTGGGAAGCAATCCGATGTAGAACGAAGCGCGAGTGAAGCGGTCTTGGCTGCGATTAGTGCCGGGGAGCATGTTCATACCGCCAACGGTTTTCCAATAGTTGTAAATCGCAAGTTGGTCGGCATAGGCCGGAGCGTTGGTTAGTACGTGGTATTGTTCGCCGGCATGTACCTGCAGTTTGCCATCTAGATATTCAATAATAGCGCTATAGCCGGAGGCATCTGAAATTGCCATGTGGAGCGTTGTTGCCGAGCCACCCGGCATAGAGGGGGCGTTTATCTGAAAGTCGTCAAGCATAAGTTGTTGAAGTGCTTCGGAGGTAGTTGCAAAATTGTCGAGTACATATGCCGCCCAAAGCGATGTCGACATGAAAGGCCTGTTGTCGTTGGCCGGTGCGTAGACCGAGCCGGGCATATAAAGCAGGTTGCAGACCAGCCCCATCTCGTTCATCCCTTCGCTAACTCCGACATCGTAGCCAACGGCTACAACGCTGCCATATTTTGATGTCCAGCTGATAGACTGTCCGGTGTTGAACGACTGTCGTTCGATGCCTCGAGGGTAGACGTAGATATTAGTAGGTATTGGTGTGCGCCAATCCAGCGTGCGCCCGGTAATTACCGCGCTGTCGCCAACATAGGTTACGCGGGTACAAGCCTCGGCCTGAGCTCCGCCCGGAATCCCTAATGAAATAGCCGCTCCGACTACGGCTGCGGCTATCAAACGAAATATTGTAGCTCTCATACTTGAAAAGGTTATTTACATAAAAAGAACAAAGTCCGAGCCATGAAGGTTCGGACTTTGCCGGTTAGTTATTTCGAGGATAATTTGGATTAGTCGAGGCTATGGATTACCAAGCCGGAGCGAAGTTTTGGCTCAAACCATGTAGTCTTGGGGGGCATGATGTTGCCGGTGTCGGCAATATCCATCAGTTGCTTCATCGATACGGGATAGAGGGCTAGCGCTACGGCCATTTCGCCGGAGTCAACGCGCTGCTTGAGTTCGCCCAAACCGCGGATACCGCCAACGAAGTCGATACGCTTGTCGGTACGCAAGTCGGTGATACCGAGGATGTCGCGCAGAATCAGGTCGGAGGAGATGGTAACGTCGAGCACGCCAATCGGGTCGGCATCGTTGTAGCGACCTTCGCGAGCGGTCAGCGAGTACCATTCGCCATCGAGATAGAGCGAGAAGTTGTGGAGGGCTGCCGGATGGTAGATTTCCTTGCCTTTCTTCTCAACGATGAAGTTTTCCTCAACACGAGCCAGGAATTCGGCCGGAGTTAGGCCGTTGAGGTCGCGCACTACTCGATTGTAGTCGATGATGCGCAGGTGTGAAGCCGGGAATGCAACGGCCATGAAGTAGTTATATTCTTCGTCGCCGGTATAGTTGGGGTCGGCAGCGGCCTTCTCCAAACCTACGCGAGCTGCTGCAGCCGAGCGGTGGTGACCGTCGGCGATATAGAGGTGGGGCATCTTGGCAAATTCCTCAGTGATGACTTTCTCGAGGTTTTCATCGTCGATAACCCAGAAGTGATGGCCGAAGCCGTCGGGTGCAACGAAGTCATATTCGGGTTCGCCCTTGATTACCGTGTCGATAACTTCTTGTAGTTTCTGATTGTCGGGGAAGGCAAAGAATACCGGTTCGACGTTGGCGTTATTGATTTTTACGTGGCGCATGCGGTCGTCCTCTTTGTCGCGGCGAGTAAGCTCGTGCTTTTTGATAACACCGTTAACATAGTCTTGGACGTGGGCAGCGATTACGATGCCGTACTGTGTGCGGCCATCCATAGTCTGGGCATAGATATAGTAATGCTCACGGCTATCCTGGCGGAGCCATCCTTTTTGCTGGAAAGCGTGGAAATTCTCAACAGCCTTGGCGTAAACCGGTTCGCTGTGCTCATCCGTACCTGCCGGGAAGTCGATTTCCGGTTTGATAATGTGGTAGAGCGACATTTCGTTGCCTTCAGCCTCTTTGCGGGCTTCTTCAGAGTTGAGAACATCGTAGGGACGAGAAGCAACCTTTTCGATAAGTTCTTTTGGGGGGCGGATACCCTTAAAGGGTTTTACCTTTGCCATAATGAATCAGCTTATAGTTTTTCGTGGTTTGGTTAACTGTTGCGCCCAATAGAAAGTCGCCGGGCGACATATCCTTTGAGTGCACTCGCAAAGTTAACGTAAAAACTTTACATTCCAAACATTCTGCATAAAAATTTTTATAGTAGATGTTTATGGGGCAGACTCGCTGCTTTGCTCCGCGGTAGAATCTGCAGGATGAGTTGGCGTAGAAAGGCCTGCAGGTTTTTCGGTCGATGATTTGGCCGGCACCATTGTGGGGTGGGCCGTGTCGGTTGGGGCATGGGAAGCCGTGGATGGAGCGGTAAAGCCTGAAGAGTGTGTCAGCATGGCTTTTATTTTGGAGGCAACCCCTGCGCTGCAAGCGTTGAAAACGTTGTTGATGATGAGCAGGTCGGTAATGTTATTTCGGTGGCAATAGTCAACGATGTTGTGGGGGAAGTAGCGGAAATCAATTACGTGGACCTCCTCGAATGAGCCAAATAGATTGCTCGGCACGGCGTTGCCGTAGCTATCCTTCAAGATTAGCAACCGCCGCGAGTTGTTGACCCAAGTTGAGACCTTAACCGTAACGAAGTCGCTCCCCATAAAGGTTAGATATGCGTTGCCACTTCCGTCTTTGAAGTGCTTGAAATAGCCGGTCTTATATGGCTTGCTTTCGCCTGTGATATGGAAATCTTTATCGACGTTTACATTTGTGAATGTTGCTTGGTAGTTGGTGTTCTTTGGGGTGTAATAGATGAAATCTTCGGGAGCATTCTTGATAGAGATGTCCTTGGAATAACCATACATGCTACCGATAAACCGATGAATCGTTTTAGCGTCAAACTCCGAGAGGACGGGCTGATGTACACCGGCTATGCGCGCAAATTCTCGGGCAGCATAGAATGCACCGAGCGGTGCCCAATGGTGGTCAGTGCGCAGGTAGATATTTTCGTCGGCATGTTCGGCCAGGGTAGTGTAGACGTTTACGGTGTGGACATTGGAGGAGAGCGATGAGTAGATATGCTTGATTACGGGTAGTTCCGATTTGAATAATCCGGGCCGTTTGCGAGCATCTTCAGGGCAGTAAAATTCCATAGCAATCGGGGCTACCATGGAATAAATCTTGACGTTGGGTAGCGCTGTCGCATAGGCGTTGATGGCGGATATGTATGGGTTGGTTGAGGTCTCGGTCCCTCCAAAACGCATCAGCGCTCTAACGTTGTCGCCTGATCCAACGATAAGTATGCCTGACTGCGACATCTTAGCATCGTCGTTGCCGGGGTGGATGGAATCTGCATTCGGTATGTCTCTTTCGGCTAATTCATTGGCTAGGTCGGCATCTGATTCTCCGCCCGGCATCATTGCCTCATTGATGTCGGCAGTTTGATGGAATACGAATTGTTGATCACCGGAGCCTCGATGCAGAGCCATATGGCTTTTAATCGCCATGCTTAGAGTCATGAAACTATCGCGAAAGGGTTCGCTGTCGCTAAACCAGGAGGATACTTCCGCTGTATAGCTTCCGTCGAGCAATTTCTGTAAACTGAAAGTCGGAGCAGTGGTTAGCTCGCGACGTTCAACTTCCGAAAACTTAGGGCGCGGAAAAAATATGAATATTACCGAAAGGGTAAGAAAGAGCGTTGCGAGCGTTATCAGAAATATGTAGTTGCGTTTCATCGGTTTAGAATCTGGTATATAGGAATGCATTATTTGTTGCGCCGATAAGCAGGGCAACGCTTACGATTAGGAGGGCGGAGGCTACGACGATGCGGCCCAATAGAGCGATGTTTTTAGTAGTAGCTTCGTGTGATTTCAGCAGTCGGTCGGGAAGGGAGGCTATAACGGAGCGCGTTGGCATACAGAAGATGATAGCCGCAATCCAGAGCCAGAAGTTATCGAAGATGGCTGCTTCAACCGTGAAGTCGGCCGGGGCTGCTTCCAGGCCGAAGATGGCGCGGAAAAAGATTGCCAGCGATTCGTTATCGTCGAAATAGAAGATTCCCCAGCCAATAACTACGATGAACAATGCGTAGAGATGGAGCAGTATGCGCGGGATGCGGTCGTGCCATGGAATGATGGTAAATTTCTCAATCGTGATGATGATGCCGAAATATACGCCCCAAATTATGAAGTTCCAGCTTGCGCCATGCCACATTCCGGTTAGAAACCAAACCGTAAGGATGTTAAGCCATTGATGGCGGCGGTTGCCACCGAGCGGAATATAGACGTAATCGCGAAAAAAACTACCTAATGATATGTGCCATCGGCGCCAAAAGTCGGTAATCGAATCGCAGCAATATGGATGATTGAAATTCGCTTTGAAATGGAATCCCAGGCAGCGTCCCATGCCAATGGCCATATCTGAGTAACCTGAGAAATCGAAGTAGATTTGCAGCGTAAAGGCCAGGATGCCTATCCAGCCTCCAGCTGTTGATATCGAACCCAACCCATCACGCAAAAATTGGTCGGAGATTTCAGATAATTGGTTGGCAAGGATTACTTTCTTGCCCAGACCTATAAGGAATAGGAATGCTCCATCGGCGATATCGGCAGCCGTTGTTCGGCGTGAATTAATTTCGCGCGCAATAGAGTCGTAGCGCACGATAGGGCCGGCTATCAGTTGAGGGAACATTGATATATATAGTAGCAGGTCGGCATATCGACGTTGAACAGGAGCCTCGCCGCGATAAACGTCAACCATATACGATATGGCTTGGAATATATAGAAACTTATGCCGATTGGTAAGGCTATTTGGGGCACGGGCAGGTGTAAGCCGCAGCTGTTCAGTGCTTGAGCAAAGAATCCGAGATACTTGAACGACCCCAAAATCATAATGTCGAGCGTTACTCCAACAATCAAGGCTAATTTGCGAGTTGACTGACTGCGGACCATCCAAAGGGCTGTAAGATAGTTTAACAGCACGGTTAGAATCATCAGAAAAACATAGACCGGTTCGCCCCAAGCATAGAAAATCAGAGAGAATAATACCAAGGCTGCATTACGCCATGCAAATGATATCGGCGCATCGGCCTCGGCGCTTTCGATAACGCATCGAGAGCGGTCAATCAGGCCCCCAAGATTATAGAAGATGATAAACGCCGGAAGAAAGGCGAATAGGAAGAATAAATCAGAAAAAACCATTTAGTATAGTAGTTGTGTCGCTAGTCTGCTAATTGTAAGTTATGGATGATTTGAAATCATTTTGGGTGCAAAGTTACAGAAAAAAGTAATGTAATAGATTGTTTGATAACGAAAAAAGTTGTAACTTTGCGGCGAAATTCGCAATCTCTGGCGGGACAAGGCTGCCCGTGAATATTGCGATATTGTTAAACCCTTTTTTAAGCTTAAAAAAATGGATCTTATTAAAGTAGCCGAAGAAGCTTTTGCAACCGGCAAACAGCATCCCGCATTCGGCCCCGGCGACACCATCACCGTTGCCTATCGTATCAAGGAAGGTAACAAGGAGCGTATTCAGCAGTACCGTGGCGTTGTTATTCGTATCAACGGCGAAGGCACCAAGAAGCGTTTCACTGTTCGCAAGATGAGCGATAACATCGGTGTAGAACGTATTTTCCCCTTGGAATCTCCCTTTATCGATTCTATCGTGGTTAACAAATACGGTAAAGTACGCCGCTCAAAGCTCTACTATCTTCGTTCTCTTACCGGCAAGAAGGCTCGTATCAAGGAGCGTCGCGTAGTAGCAAAGAAGGACTAATCGCAACCAAAATTTGCGTACCCGGCCCTCTGAGGATTCCCCCTCGGAGGGCTTTTTGTGTTCAATGGTGTGGAGCAAATAAAAGGAGCGGCTGGGATGGCGAATCCAACCGCTCCTGGCGTTTCAACTATTTATTTATGAGAGCCTCTTTGCCTAGTATCACTACTCGGTAAAAAGGACAAGGGATGTGAGAAAAACGTGTCTAATCTTGTAATGTAATAACAACGAAAGCTGAAAATAGATAGGCGAAATGCGCTAAAAGTATTTAAAAACTGTTTAGATTGGGTTGAAAATGCAACTAATTAACAGCATTAACTTAATCGGTTACGGTGTTTTAAATGAAAAAAATAATCTGCCGGATGCAACCTTTTGCCTTTATGCGTGTCTAATAATATGATATTTAGCTACAAAATACCATAGAAAGTTATGAAAAAGATTCTGTCATTGACGGCTATTGTTGCTCTCGGAATAGGGTTGCTGACGTTTGGCTGTACGTCAAAGGTCAACGCTAAGGATAGCGAAGGGCAAATAACTTCGTTAAACGTTTCGTCAAAAACTATTACTAAGGAAGTTTCGCTTGCGAAATATGACAAGATTGAGGCTGACGGCCCGGTGGAAATCTGTTTTACGCAGTCGGAGAATCGTTCGGCAAAAGTAACCGGTTCGTCAAAGGCAATGCCTTATTTGCGTACGTCTGTCAGTGGCAGTAAGTTGAAAATCTATTTTACTCAAGAGTATTACGATAAGTTTAAAAATAGTAAAAGCCCCGGTGTAAAGCTGTATCTGTCGGCTCCGACGCTGAAAGACGTGTCGCTGGGATTGACGGCTGAGTTTGAGGCTGCAACACTCTATGTTAACGGCGACTTAAACATCGATGCCGCTACATCGTCGGAGGTAGAAATTAAAAGTTTAAAGGCAAGCAAGCTAAAACTCGTAGGCACTACCGCTGCTGAATTTGAAGTTAAGAACCTGGTTGTTAAGAAATTGATAATTGATGGATCGACAGCATCGGATATCGAGGTTAGTGGTCAGGCAGATAGCGCAGAGCTCAGCGCTTCGACAGCGGCCGAGGTAAAGTTGGCTACGCTTACGGCTAATAGCGTAAAATGCACTGCATCGTCGAACGGCAATATTAAGATTTCCGATGGCGTTGCGAAATCAGCCACGCTGGATGCTTCGATCGGTGGCAAGATCAACGCTAAGAAGTTGCGCGTTACCAACGTTACGGCACGTAAGTCATCGGGTGGCTCGGTGAGCTACTGGAAAGGTGCTAATGTAGTTACGAATTAGCGTAAGGAGTTGAGCGAATTCAGAAGCGTTTGTAGCTGATTGCGTACGTCGTGAAGGCGCGCAATAGCTTTAGCGCGCTGCGAAACTCCGGTATGATTATTACGAATTTGTTCTTGGGCTGCTTCCAAACGCAGCCCTTTTTCTTTGACCAGATAGGCTACCATGCGGATTTTCTCGACATCGGCCGGAGTATAATAGCGCGTGCCGTTGCGGTTGCGGCGTGGCGAGATAATAGTAAATTGGCTTTCCCAGAAGCGTAGTGTAGAGGCCGGCAGACCGATTAGTTCTGCTACCTCCGAAATCTTATAATATTTTTTTTCAAGGGTTTCCACGGCGCGCTATGCATTAGTTTTTGGATTGTTTGATAGTAGTTAATCATTTATGTTTGCAAAAATACAAAAAAATACTGGAAATTGTCACCCCTATTAGCGCTGTGGTCCATGAAAATTCACGTCGAAGGAGTTGCAATTACAGAGTTTTAAAGTAATTATAAGGTGGAAATGAGGAAATTTTCGTAATTTTGTGGTCGAAATTCCGGTTTTATGCCGTAAAATTGATAAAAAATAAAAACGATATATAGACATGAATTCTAAAATTCAGACTGCCAACGAAATACGCGAAGCATTCAAGCAGTTCTTCCAGAGCAAAGGCCACCAGATTGTGCCTTCTGCTCCGATGGTAATTAAAGATGACCCGACGCTGATGTTTACCAACGCCGGTATGAACCAGTTTAAGGACATTATTCTCGGCCAAAAAGCGCCGAAATGGACTCGTGTAACTGACAGTCAAAAGTGTCTGCGTGTTAGCGGTAAGCATAACGACTTGGAAGAAGTAGGTTTGGATACCTACCACCACA
>CAZEST010000029.1:0-17900 GCA_964514745.1 uncultured Alistipes sp. | reverse complement strand
TTCAGATTTATTTTTATCAGTGGCCATGCTAAAAGATGGAAAAAATTACAAAGTTGGGAAGGAAATGCCCTAAAGGAAGGGCCAATGTCAGAGATATGCTACGGGATTTCTCTCAACTGTTGATTTCCAGACTGCAAAGTTAGGAAATTTTTCAGAAATAACGCGGTAAAATATCTGTTTTGTGCATTGTTCGGTCTCAAAATGTCCCGAATCAATCAAAAGAATGTCGTCGGCGTAGTCGAGAAATTGGTTTAATCGGCAATCGGCTGTTATGTAGGCTTGAGCTCCGAGTTGATGAGCTAAGGGGAGAAATTCTCCGGCGGAGCCTCCGCACATTCCGATTCTGTTAACCATCAGCGAATCATCTTGGAGGCGAGAGCATTTTACGCAGTCGGCTCCAAAGGTTGCCTTAACTTTCGCAACGAGTTCACGCCAAGGTAGCGCAGTTGGCAAGTTGCCTATGGTGCCCAGGCCTGATTCATCTAGGGCTTCGATATTGTTTAATCCAAGCATTCGGGCCATTTCCCATGATACTCCGTGGGGCGCGCAATCGGTAGCTGTATGGGAGGAGTAGATGGATACACCATAGCTGATGGCTTGCGCAGCGCAGCGTTCAACGCGGTTGCGTCCAAGAATCTGTTTTACGCCTTTGAAGAAGAGCGGATGATGGGATACGATTAGGTTGCATCCTTTCGAGCGCGCTTCGTCGAGCACTTCGGCCGTAATGTCGACGCAGAGCAATACGCCGCTACATTCGGCATCGGGATTGCCTAATTGCCATCCTGAGTTGTCCCACGATTCCTGGAGGGATAGTGGGGCAAACTCTTCAATGGCGTTTGTAATATCTCTGTTGGTCATAACCCTGGGTTATTTTTCCTTCAGGTCGAGGGCGAGTTGCAGTTCGTCGAGCTGCTTCTGGTCGAGCGGAGCAGGGGCATCGAGCATAACGTCGCGGCCTGAGTTGTTTTTCGGGAAGGCCATGCAGTCGCGGATAGAATCCAGGCCTGCAAAGAGGCTTACCCAGCGGTCAAGGCCGTAGGCGAGACCACCGTGAGGGGGTGCTCCGTATTTGAAGGCGTTCATGAGGAATCCGAATTGCTCCTGGGCTTTCTCGGGGGTGAAGCCGAGAATTTCGAACATCTTAGCCTGGAGCTTGGAGTCGTGGATACGGATAGAACCGCCACCAACTTCAACGCCGTTTACAACCATGTCGTAGGCGTCGGCGCGAACTTCTTCGGGCTTCGTGTCGAGCAGGGGAATGTCTTCGTTCTTGGGGTGGGTGAACGGGTGGTGCATTGCCATCAGGCGCTGCTCTTCGTCGGACCATTCGAACATCGGGAAGTCAACAACCCAGAGGCATGCAAATTTGTTCTTGTCGCGCAGACCGAGACGGCTACCCATTTCCAAGCGCAGTTCGCAGAGTTGCTTGCGTGTCTTCATTGCGTCGTCGCCCGAGAGGATAAGAATCAGGTCGCCCGGTTCGGCGTTGAAGGCAGCCTTCATTTGCTGGAGCACTTCCTGAGTATAGAATTTGTCGACTGAGGATTTTACTGAGCCGTCAGCTTCAATGCGAGCGTAGACCATACCTTTTGCGCCAACTTGCGGACGCTTAACGAATTCGGTCAGTTGGTCGAGTTGCTTGCGTGTATAGCTAGCGGCGCCCTTAGCGCAGATACCGCCGATGTAGGCTGCATTGTCGAATACCGAGAAGCCGTAGCCTTTGAGTACGTCCATTAGTTCAACGAACTGCATGCCGAAACGCAGGTCGGGTTTGTCGGAACCGTATAGCTTCATGGCTTCTGACCAGGGCATACGCTGGAACGGTTCGGTCATTTCAACGCCTCGCAATTCCTTGAATAGGTGCTTGGCCATTCCTTCGAACAGTTCGATGATGTCTTCCTGGTTAACATAGCTCATTTCGCAGTCAATCTGAGTAAACTCAGGCTGACGGTCGGCGCGAAGGTCTTCGTCGCGGAAGCATTTTACAATCTGGAAGTAGCGATCCATGCCGGAAACCATCAGCAGTTGCTTCAGTGTTTGGGGCGATTGGGGCAGAGCATAGAACTGGCCGGGATTCATGCGCGAGGGGACAACGAAGTCGCGGGCTCCTTCGGGGGTAGAGCCAACCAGCATTGGGGTTTCGATTTCGAGAAAGCCTTTAGAGTCGAGATAGCGACGCACTTCCATTGTCATCTTATGGCGCAGCTCAAGGTTGCGGCGTACGCAGGGACGGCGCAGGTCGAGGTAGCGGAATTTCATTCGCAGGTCGTCGCCTCCGTCGGTTTCGTCTTCAATGGTGAACGGCGGGATTTCCGAGGGGTTCAGGATGTTGAGCTCTGAGGCTATGATTTCGATTTCGCCGGTAGGGAGCTGGGGGTTCTTGGCCGAACGTTCGGCAACCGTACCGATAATCTGTACGACGTATTCGCGGCCCAGATGGTTTGCTTGTTCGCAGAGGGCAGCGTTGTCGGCGTTGTTGAAAACAATTTGAGTGATACCGTAGCGGTCGCGCAGGTCGATGAATGTCATACCACCCATCTTTCTAAGGCGCTGTACCCATCCGGCAAGAGTAACGGATTTTCCTGCATCTGCGAGGCGTAGCTCGCCGCAAGTGTTTGTCCTGTACATGGTTCTATGTTTGGGAAATGTAGTTTATATGCAAATTTGATTTTGGATTATAGCGCTACGATTCGTTAGGGCCACAACCAACTACAAAGTTACACAGAAAATCCCAAAGTACCAACCCTAAGGATTAAGAAAATCAATGGTAAAAATGGTGGTTTTCAGCTGGTAGCTATGATAGCTCTTACGCGGTCGAGGATTGAGGGGGAAATGTCTTTCAGGTGTACACTCATTGCACCGTCATCTTTCGATAGGAAGATGATAGATGCGTGAAGAACTATAGCGACGGCTTCGTCGAATTCAACGATAGCGTGGATGTGGTTAATCGGGATGTTATGAAAAGGGGAACCGCAATCGATAGAATCGATAATCAGATCTTGGCCGTCAATCTCAATGGCGGTTTCAGGCGGAAGCTTTTCAAACAACAACGGGATGTCCAGTTCGTCGGGTGAAGCAGGTTTCTTTCTGAATTTTCTATAGATAGAGTCGATTACTTTTTTCGGTATCATACTAAATAAATAGATGTTGTTCGCCAGATAAAAATCGCGGGCATTTTCGCTCACGATGCATAATCGTTTCTAAGTATCGTTATATAAATAACCACTGAGATAGGGAAATTGTTGTCTGCAAATGAAAAATATTTTTGTAAATGTTTGATTGCATTGTATGGGAAGGCTGAAAAAAATAAAGACATAGAAAACGAATGAATCGTTTCTATGTCTTTATTGAATTTATTATCAAATGGTTAACTTTTTGATTAGCATTGCTAATGCAAAAGTAATTTTGATTAAGCTCGTAGGAGCTGATTTCGCTAAGAAATTAGGCGAGGAAGCCCAGCAATACACCGGCGGCAACAGCCGAACCGATTACGCCGGCTACGTTCGGGCCCATAGCGTGCATCAGCAGGTAGTTTGAAGGATCGTATTCCAGACCGAGGTTGTTAGAGATACGAGCCGACATCGGCACGGCCGATACGCCTGCGTTACCGATAAGCGGGTTGATTTTCTTGTTCTTCGGGAGAAGAAGGTTGAAAATCTTCACGAAGATAACGCCTGAAGCAGAAGCGATAATGAAGGCCATGAAGCCCAATGCGAAGATGAAGATGGTCTCCTTGGTAAGGAATGTTGAAGCCTGAGTAGATGCGCCAACGGTCATGCCTAATAGGATGGTTACAACGTCGGTAAGAGCGTTGGAAGCGGTCTTAGCCAAACGGGTGGTAACGCCACACTCTCTCAGCAGGTTGCCGAAGAAGAGCATACCCAGTAGAGGAATACCGGTAGGAACAACGAAGCAGGTCAGCAACAAGCCAACGATCGGGAAGATAATCTTTTCGCCCTGAGAGACGGCGCGAGCCGGCTTCATCTTGATGACGCGTTCGCTCTTGGTGGTGAGCAGTCGCATGATAGGCGGCTGGATTACCGGAACGAGGGCCATGTAGCTGTAAGCCGACACGGCGATAGCGCCCATCAAGTTGGGGGCAAGTTTCGACGACAGGAAGATAGCTGTAGGGCCGTCAGCACCACCGATGATTGCGATAGCGCCTGCCTGGTCGGGCATAAAGCCCAGCTGCAGAGCAACCATGTAAGCACCGAAGATACCGAACTGAGCAGCAGCTCCAACCAGCATCAACTTCGGGTTAGCAATCAAGGCGGTAAAGTCGGTCATCGCGCCGATGCCTAAGAAGATAAGCGGCGGATACCAACCGGCCGATACGCCATTGTAAAGAATATTCAGCACGGAACCCTCCTCGTAGATACCGATTTCCAAACCGGCCTCTGCGTTGAAGGGGATGTTGCCGATAAGAATACCGAAGCCAATCGGCACCAACAGCATGGGCTCGAAGTTCTTCTTAATGGCGAGCCAGATAAAGAAGAGGCCCACAGCAAGCATTACGAAATGCTGCCAGGTAGCGTTAGCGAAACCGGTAAGTTCCCAGAACCTACCGAGATTCGACGCCATAAAGGATCCAAATTCGTTCATAGTAGTGTGTGAGACTGTTGAATCCTATTAACCAATTGTGATCAGCACGGTTCCTTCGAGTACGGAGTCGCCCTTGTTAACTTCGATTGACTTAACGGTGCCGTCAACGCCGGCGCGGATGGAGTTCTCCATCTTCATAGCCTCAAGGACAGCAACCTGGTCGGCAGCCTTAACAGCCTGGCCAACGGTTACGCAGAGTTCCAGCACAACGCCGGGCAGCGGAGCCTTAACGGGAGAACCGCCGGCAGCAGCCTTGGGAGCGGGCTTAGCGATAACCTTCTCGCCGGTAGATGTACGGGGAGCAGCAGCGGGCTTAACCGACTTGATAGTGGGGGCCTGAGCCTTTTCGAGTTCAACCTTGTAGGGAGTACCGTTTACCTGCACGTCTGCAACACCGTTTTCGATGTCGCCAATGGCTACCTTGTAGACCGTACCGTTGATTTTGTATTTGTATTCTTTCATTGTAGGGAAAGTTCTTTGGGATTAATTAAGGAAAAATAAAGTAGGGGAGAGATAGCTTACCGACGATTAGGCATCTGACGTAGCGTATAGATGTGAGAGCTCCAGGGAGAGTAAGCCTTGCGTACCTTATTAATAGTAAGCACGGAGCTTTCACGGTCGTGGGCATCGAGATGGTCGTGGAGAGCCATAACGATAGCGGCGATTTCTTCACCGGAGTCGCCTTCGGGATGTTCATCGGGATGGATTGCATTGCGGTCCAAGCCTTGAGCTTCCATCTTCTTACGCTGAGAGCGCAGAGCGTTGATTCTGGAGATGATGTAGAAGCAGATGCTCAGGATGAGCAGGGCTGAGAAAACAATACCCATAGCAGTAAGTGTCATAGCGAAACCGTTTTCGTCTTTTTCTTTAAATTCTTCAATCTTAGGATTAGTCCCTTGGATCTGGTTGCGGCTACCGGGGGTAATGTAGTCGCCATCAGCGGTAGAGCCATTACGGATAGCCCATTCGCCAAAGCCGTCGGAGGTGCGAGCGTATGACTGGCCGGGTTGCAGCACGGGGACTGTTACGCAGTCAATCATAGTGATGCCGTCGGCATCGTAGATCGCAATCGTGTTGGGCTTTGTGGGGTCCAGGGTAAAGCTGGTGTGGAACGTACCGTCGGTAGAGCGGCCATCGGCCCAGAACAGAACGCAAGAGCGCTTCGGCATCTTGGTCTTAACGTCGCCCAGAGGTACGGGATAGAGCGTCTTTTGAGTTGTATCGTTAGTTAGATACACACTGGAAATCTCCATCGGGGCCAGGTTAGTGTTGTAGAGCTCAATCCAGGCAGAGTGGCGGCCATATTCATCAACGGCGTTATCGTCGTTAACGACCATAACCTCGTTGATTTTAAGAGCCTTACGAGCCTGAGCTGAAACTCCGCAGTAGCCCATCAGGAGCAAACCCAGGAGTAACAGGAATTTACGTTTCATGTAACTAATGTTTTTGGTAATTTGGTTTGAAACGGAAATCTATTACAGGGGGATATTACCATGTTTCTTAGCGGGATTGGTTACGCGCTTGGTAGCGAGTTGCTGCAGGGCGCGGATCACGCGGAAACGAGTATTGCGGGGTTCGATAACGTCGTCGATGTAGCCATACTTGGCAGCGTTGTAAGGATTGCAGAAGAGGTCGTTGTATTCCTGTTCCTTCTCCTTCAGCACCTTAGCGGGATCTTCGGCAGCCTTAGCTTCCTTAGCGTAGAGCACTTCAACAGCGCCTGCACCACCCATAACGGCGATTTCAGCCGACGGCCATGCGTAGTTCATATCGCCGCGGAGCTGCTTACAGCTCATTACGATATGGCTACCACCGTAGCTCTTGCGCAGGGTGACGGTAACTTTGGGCACGGTAGCTTCGCCGTAGGCGTAGAGCAGTTTTGCACCGTGGAGGATTACGCCGTTGTATTCCTGGCCGGTACCGGGGAGGAATCCGGGGACGTCAACCAGCGTTACCAAAGGAATGTTGAAGGCGTCGCAGAAACGAACGAAGCGAGCGCCCTTACGAGAAGCGTTGGAATCGAGTACGCCGGCCAATACCTTAGGCTGGTTAGCGACGATACCAACCGAGCGACCGTTGAAGCGAGCGAAACCTACGATAAGGTTGCGAGCGTAGTCGCGCTGAACTTCAAGGAATTCGCCATTGTCGACGATAGCGCCGATAACCTCATACATATCGTAGGGACGGTTGGGGCTTTCGGGAACGATTTCGTTAAGCAGGTCTTCCATGCGGTCGATGGGGTCGTTGCATTCAACGGCCGGAGCATCTTCGAGGTTGTTGCTGGGGATGTAGCTGAAAAGTTTGCGAACAATCTTGATAGCTTCTTCGCCGTCTTCAGCTGCAAAGTGAGCAACGCCGCTCTTTGATGCGTGAACGCTTGCGCCGCCGAGGTCTTCCTGGCTAACATCTTCGCCGGTAACGGTCTTTACAACCTTCGGGCCGGTGAGGAACATGTAGCTGATACCCTTTGCCATGATGGTAAAGTCGGTAAGGGCAGGGGAGTAAACCGCACCACCGGCGCAGGGGCCGAGGATAGCGGAAATCTGGGGAACAACGCCTGAAGCGAGGATGTTGCGCTGGAAAATTTCAGCGTAGCCTGCCAGTGCATTGATACCCTCCTGGATACGTGCGCCACCCGAGTCGTTCAAGCCGATAACCGGGGCACCCATCTTCATTGCCAGGTCCATAACCTTGCAAATCTTCAGGGCCATAGTCTCCGACAGAGAACCGCCGAATTCGGTGAAGTCCTGAGCGAAAACGTAAACCAAGCGGCCTTCGATTGTACCGTAACCGGTAACAACGCCGTCGCCCAGATAGGTTTTCTTTTCCTGACCGAAGTTGTGGCAACGGTGAGTAACGAACATGTCGAGTTCCTCAAAAGAGTCTTCATCGAGGAGTTGAGCGATACGTTCGCGTGCTGTATATTTACCACGTTCGTGCTGCTTAGCGATAGCCTTTTCGCCACCACCCATGCGAGCCTGTTCGCGCTTGGCGATCAGTTCTTGTATTTTTTCAAGCTGTGTGCTCATTCTTATGATTTACTATGAAATAATTTGTTTCGTTGTAGAAGGGTCGAAATCGTAGAAGTGTTGGACCTTCTGTGGTCGTTGATGTAGCGAGAGGGGGGGGGCCTCCTACTGCTTACTTCTTGTTGGGATCTTCGCAGAGCTCAACGAGAGTGCCAACGGTTGATTTCGGGTGGAGGAATGCGATATTCAGGCCTTCAGCGCCCTTGCGGGGAGCCTTGTCGATGAGGCGGCAGCCCTTTTCTTCGGCTTCAGCCAAAGCGTTGGCAACGCCTGATTCAACAGCGAAAGCAACGTGCTGGATGCCACCGCGACCGCCATTGTTAGCGATGAATTTCGAGATTGCGCTCTCGGGAGCAGTACCTTCGAGGAGCTCGATTTTGGTCTGACCAACCTTGAAGAAGGCAGTTTTTACTTTTTGGTCTTCAACTTCTTCAACGGCAAAACATTTAAGGCCGAGAATGTTCTCGTAGAAAGGAATAGCTTCCTCCAGAGAGGGAACAGCTATACCGATGTGTTCAATATGGCTAATATCCATAATCTGAAAATATTAATTTGGGTTTTACATGTACGTTTTCAACGTGGGGGCAGGCTCTCCATAGGGGCGCCACAATTACCCATTCAAGGCACAAAATTAGCAAAATATATAGAATTTTCTGCTCTTTTTAAGAAAAATCTTTATCCCAAACAGAGAGAAAAATCGCTCGGATTACGTAACTTTGCGAAAAGGATTAGAATAACTATGTTTATAGCATCGAAAAAACGCAAGGAAAATATCGCCGAGTATATCCTGTATATGTGGCAAATCGAAGACCTGATAAGGGCTAATGGTTGCGACTTGGAAAAGATTAGCCATAACGTAATCGACCGATTCCAGCTGACCGACGAGCAAAAAAAGCAGATGGAGCAGTGGTATGAATCTCTGATCGATATGATGCGGCGCGAAGGCGTAACCGCGACAGGTCATTTACAGATTAACAACAACATCCTGAACCAGCTCGTACAGTTGCATCAGACCTTGCTTGCCGACCCGGAATTTCCGGAATATACGGCCGAGTTTTACCGCACATTGCCATATATCGTTGAATTGCGTTCAAAAGCCGGCGATGCGCGCGTTGGGGAGATCGAAACCTGCTTTACAGCGCTATATGGCATGCTGATGATGCGCCTCCAGAAGCGCGAAATCGGGAAGGATACCGCTGAGGCAATGGCTCAGATTACGCGCTTTATAGCCTTGCTCAGCAAGGATTTCCATCTCGATGAGGAGGATAAACTATTCAAGCATCCCGACGATGACGATCAGGCAGTTGGCGGTTTGGGAAAAAAGCAGTAACTTTGCGGTAGTTTTAATAATAGGATTCTATGAAGATTCTCGTAACCGGTTGCAACGGACAGCTGGGCAATGAATTACGCAACGTGTTGGAAAGCACGCTTCCGGGCACTACAATCTATACCGACCGCGATGAACTCGACCTTTGCGATGCAAAAGCTGTTGAGGCTTTCGTTATTGATAACGATGTAACGCATATCGTTAACTGCGCTGCTTATACGGCTGTAGACCGCGCAGAGGAGGAGAAAATGGAATGTGCTTCAATCAATACGGATGCCGTTAAGAACCTGGCTATCGCTGCCGATTCTCATGGCGCAAAGATTCTGCATATCTCAACCGACTACGTTTTTGACGGCACTAACCATCGTCCGTATAACGAAAGCGATAAGGTTAATCCGATTTCGCAATACGGCACAACCAAGCGAAAGGGCGAAACGGCATTGCTGGCTTTGGCCCCCGAAAGCATTATAATCCGTACGGCATGGCTCTACTCCTCTTACGGTAACAACTTCGTAAAGACAATGTTGCGATTAGCCGACAAGAATCCGGAAATCCGCGTAGTCAGCGACCAGATAGGCACACCAACCTATGCTCGCGACCTTGCCCGGGCTATCGTAAAAATCCTGACCTCCCACCAATGGGTAGCCGGAATTTATCACTTCACGGATGAGGGCGCTGCATCGTGGTACGACTTCGCTCATGCAATATTCCGTATAGCCGGCAAGAAGGTAAAGCTCCGACCGATACCTACCGAAGACTATCCAACGCCTGCCGCGCGTCCGGCCTACTCAATCCTCGACCGTACGAGAATCAAGGCTACATATGGCGTTGTGATTCCTCATTGGGAGGATAGCCTGGAGGAGTGTATGCAACTTATTCTGAAACAATAATTATAAACCTTTATAATCCGCTGAGTTAATCTAATGGGTTTACAAGAAGAAATAGCACGTCGCCGCACATTTGCCATTATCTCTCACCCCGATGCCGGTAAAACTACGCTGACCGAGAAGTTGCTGCTTTTCGGTGGCGCAATCCATGTTGCCGGAGCCGTAAAGTCGAATAAAATTAAGAAGACTGCAACCTCCGACTGGATGGAAATCGAAAAACAGCGCGGTATCTCCGTAGCTACTTCGGTTATGGGCTTCAACTATGGCGATTACAAAATAAATATCCTCGACACTCCCGGTCACCAAGACTTCGCCGAAGATACCTACCGCACGCTAACGGCTGTTGACTCTGTAATTATCGTAGTTGACGTTGCAAAAGGCGTAGAGCAACAAACGCGCAAGCTGATGGAGGTTTGCCGTATGCGCAACACGCCTGTAATCATCTTCGTAAACAAGCTGGACCGCGAAGGTCGCGATCCGTTCGATATTCTTGACGAACTGGAAAACGAGCTGAAGATTGCCGTGCGCCCGCTGTCGTGGCCTATTAATATCGGTGCGAAATTCAAGGGTGTATACAATATCTACGAACACGGGCTAGACCTCTTTAAGCCCGACAAACAGAAGGTTACGGAGCGCGTTGAAATCACCGACGTTAACGACCCGGCCATTGATGCGGCTGTCGGCGAAGTTGATGCGGCCAAGTTGCGTGAAGACCTGGATTTGATTGAGGGCGTTTACCCCGATTTCGATGTTGATGCATACCTCCGAGGTGAGGTTGCTCCGGTATTCTTCGGCTCGGCGCTGAACACGTTCGGCGTTAAGGAGTTGCTGGATTGCTTCGTAAAGATTGCTCCGTCGCCCCGCGCTACGCAGGCTGAGGAGCGCAAGATTGAACCTACCGAGGAGGCTTTCACCGGTTTTGTGTTCAAGATTCACGCCAATATGGACCCGAACCACCGTTCTTGTATCGCTTTCGTGAAGATTTGCTCCGGCAAGTTCGAGCGTAACGCCAACTACAAGCATGTGCGCTCTGCCAAGATGATGCGCTTTGCTGCCCCGACGGCGTTCATGGCCCAGAAGAAGAGTGTGGTTGACGAGGCCTATCCCGGCGACATTGTCGGTATTCCCGACACGGGCAACTTCAAGATTGGCGACACGCTGACCTCCGGCGAAAACCTCCACTTCAAGGGGCTGCCGAGCTTCTCGCCTGAGATGTTCAAGTATATCGAAAACACCGACCCGATGAAGTCGAAGCAGCTGGAGAAGGGTATCCAGCAGCTGATGGACGAGGGTGTTGCGCAGCTGTTTGTCAATCAGTTCAACGGTCGCAAGATTATCGGTACGGTTGGGCAACTTCAGTTTGAAGTAATCCAGTATCGCTTGCTCCATGAGTATGGCGCACAATGTCGGTGGGAGCCTATCAGTCTTTATAAGGCTTGCTGGGTAGAGAGCGACGACAAGGCGGCTCTCGATGCCTTTAAGAAACGCAAGCACCAATTTATGGCCATTGACCGAGAAGGTCGCGACGTCTTCTTGGCCGACTCCAACTACGTCCTCCAGATGGCTCAGGCAGATTTCCCTGCTATCCGCTTCCATTTCTCGTCGGAATTCTAAGCGATCAGCTGATCGTATAAGTCAATAATAATTTGAGCTCTAAGTCCAATCAGCCTTGAGGACTTAGAGCTCAAATTATTATTAACGTTGGGTAATGATTGACGGTAGATTTATGTTTTGGAGCAGTTTTTGGAAAAAGATGAGTTAAAAATTTGGGGGAAAGCAGAGTTTTGGTTAAATTTGTAAAGTTCATTACGATTTGAAGTCAATATAAAGTAGCAATGTTGTTTCACAGCACTAACGGTAAGACTCGCAACGTCGAATTCCCTGTAGCCATTGAAAACGGATTGGCGCAGGATGGGGGCTTATTTATGCCCGATAAGATGCCGCCTCTGCCGGTTGCTTTTTTCAAAAATATAGCGGAGATGTCGCTCCAAGAGATTGGTTACGTAGTATGTAATACGCTGATTGGTGATTTGCTGTCATCTTCGAAAATCAAGAAGCTTATAGACGAATCGTTGAATTACCCCGTTCCGGTTAGAGAGGTCGGCAAGGATAAGCTGCTGGTTGTAGAGCTGTTTCATGGGCCGACGCTATCGTGTAAGGATATGGGGGCAAGATTCATGGCGCGCTTGTTGCCGCTGCTGTTGCCTCAGAAACGCCATTTTACGGTGCTGTTGGCAACCTCCGGAGATAGTGGTGGCGCCATAGCCGATAGTTTTAGCGGCCGTCAGGATGCTGATGTAATTGTCTTGTTCCCCAGAGGAGAACTTTCCCGACAGCAGGTAGCAATGTTTTCGGCCAGGAAGAACGTTACGGCCGTAGAGGTTGGCGGTACGTTCGACGATTGTCAGCAACTGGTAAAGCAAGCATTGGCAGACCAAGCGCTCAATAGCCAGGTAGCCTTAACGTCGGGCAACTCTATCAATCTCGCGCGTCAGATACCGGCGATTATCGCGTATTTCTATGCCTATGCTCAAGCAATCGCGGCTCGTCCGGATGCAATGAGAGTTAGGATCAGTATGCCGTGTGGCAATCTCGGAAACCTTTCGGCAGCATTGATGGCCAAAAAGATGGGTCTGCCGGTTGAAAAATTCATCGGAGCGAACAATGCCAACGATACGTTTGTTGAATATCTGCAAACCGGCGGTTTGCGTCCGCGCCGTGCGCTGATAACGCTGGCTCGAGCTATGGATGTTGGCAATCCGTCGAATCTTGCTCGCATAATTGACCTGTATAATGGCGACCTGAATGGACTGAGAAAGGATGTTGAGGGCGTTTCGTTTACCGACCGTGAAATCGTGCAGACAATTCGCGAAGTCTATGCCGGCGATAACTACCTCTTTGGCCCCCAATCGGCTACGGCTTATCGTGCGTTGAGCGGCAGGCTGATGCCCCACGATGTTGGCGTAGTTATGGCAACCGGCCATCCCTCGAAATTCCCGGCAGCTATTATGGAGGCGATAGGGCATACGTTGCCCCCGCCGGCTCAGCTTGCCAATCTGCCCCGTCAGTTTGTGCCTGACCAAAAGATACCACCATCACTTACGGCTCTGACCCGAGTAATCCTTCAGAGCCAAAGATAAGAAGATATACCATTCCAATCTTTCAAACATTTTAAAATTATGGCAAAAAAACGCAACCTGAAAAAGGAAATCCAGTATGTTTGCGGTGATCTCGCAGCAGAATGTCTCTTATCGAAGAACTTCGTTAAGGGTGTAGACGCCAACGCTATGAGCGACATCATCACAAAGGTTGCTGACCTTCAAATCTCAGCCGTGAACAACGTAACCTTCTGCTACGATAAGTTCCCTCGCGATTTTGAGCATCGCGGAGCTTATCGCAAGGCCCGTCGCATCTACTATCACAAAGCCTACAATTCGCTGCGCGAAAAGTTCTACGAGAAAGTCAACGAACTGGTTAAGGAGATGAACGCTGCTCTCCCCCAGGAAGTGAAGGACAACAATAAGAAGGCTTGATCTTATCGGATAACGAATGAATCTAGCCGCAAGGATATTAAAAATGGCCGGTTGGAAAGTTGAGGTATCAGTGCCCGACTTTCCAAAGGCCATTATTTGTGTGGCTCCCCACACGTCGAATTGGGATTTCATTATCGGAGAGCTTGCTATCCGCTCTGTCGGTCGGAAGCCCGGGTTTATGATGAAATCTTCATGGTTCTTTTTCCCGTTGGGTTGCTTTTTCCGCGCAATCGGTGGTATACCGGTGGTGAGGAAGAATCCCAAGCAATCGCTGGTAGAAGCTATGGTTGCCAGGTTTAATGAGGAAGATCAGCTGGTAGTAGCGATTACTCCGGAAGGCACTCGCAAGCCAACGGCAACGTGGCATACCGGCTTCCTGCGGATTGCCCGAGAAGCCAACGTGCCTATTTGCTTGGCCGTAATTGATTTTCGGATGAAGAAGGCCATGATAAACCATACGTTTGAGCCTACCGGCGATATTGATGCCGATATGCAGGCTATCAAGAAGTATTACCGTCCGTTTACCGGATATCACCCTGAAAACTTCATAACGGAATGACCGTTGCAATTCTATCGCTCGACATTGCTTTGGGCGATGTAGAAGAAAATCTCCGAAGGGCTGAGCTGATGGTTAAAGCCCTGCCGGAGGGAGTGGATGTAGCCGTATTGCCCGAACTTTTTACGACTTCATTCATGAAGGATACCGACGCGCTGCTGGCTGCAGCCGAGCAGGACGACGGCCCGACTATGCAGACCGTTAAGCGGCTGGCCTCGGAACGCAATCTGATGCTTGCCGGCAGCTATATAGCGTGCACTCAGATGGGTTATGTCAATCGGGGTTTCATGGTGATGCCCGATGGCCGGCAGGTGTTCTATGATAAGCATCATCTGTTTTGTTTGTCGCCGGAATCCCGACTATTGACCGCCGGCGCAGAGCGCTGCCCGATTGTGGAATTCCGGGGGTGGAACATTACGATGAATATCTGCTACGATCTGCGATTCCCGGTTTGGTTTAGAAATGTTGACATGCAGGCCGACATGGTCTTGCTGCCGGCAAATTGGCCTACGGCACGACGTTATGCGTGGCAGCATCTTTTGGTTGCTCGGTCGATAGAGAATCAGGTTGTAATGGTCGGCGCAAATCGCTCAGGTGTTGATGCGTTCGGCTGTTATGATGATATGTCAATGATGACAGATGAATTGGGCCGCCAGATAGCTCCGCCGCTGAAGCAGCAACCCGAGGGAGTTCATCCAACGGATAATGTCGGTTGGGAGCTGAGAACGGAATTTGGCAATATCTTGCTGGCCTCGTTCTCGCTGGAGCAACTGCGGAATTTCCGCAAGCAGTTGCCGGTATATAGCGATGCCGATAAGTTTACCTTTCAATAATAAGCCGTAAGAAAATGCACTTTGAATATTGTCCGGATTGCGGACAGAAGTTAACTAGCCGCGTATTGGGCGACGAAGGCGATGTAGCTTGGTGCGACAACTGCTCCAAGCCATGGTTCGATATGTTTCCGGTTGCCGTGATAGCGCTCGTCTACAATGAAAAGGGGGAGGTATTGTTGCTTCGTCAAAATTATATCTCTACGGAGTTCTGTAATCTCGTCTCGGGGTATATTAAGCCCGGGGAGGATGCCGAAACCTGTGCTGTCAGAGAAATAATGGAGGAAACCGGTCAGCAGGTTGAGCAACTAACCTTTAAGGTTACCAGCTGGTTTGCGCGAAAACAAATGCTTATGATTGGATTCTTCGCGCGCGTAGACTCGCGCGAATTAAGATTGTCAACTGAGGTAGATTCAGCTGCGTGGCATCGTCCGGAGGAGATTCTCGAGCTGGTTAGCAATCGCCCGGGGTCTACGGCTCATCTACTTTGTGAACTCTTCCTCCGCGAGTATTATCCAGATAAGAATTAGAGATTGGTTGTCAGCAGTTGGCCCGTGCCTGAAATCTTTACCGATTTAATGCAAGCCGGAATCAGCAGGGTTTGGCCTTGGGGGAGCGACATGGTGGTTCCGTCGGAAGCCGTAACTGTCAGTGTGCCTTTGATGCCTATAAGTATGCTGAAGGAATCGAGTTGGGAAAGATCCAGCTCGGTCATTTTATCAACGTCTATAACCGACGTAGTAAAGAACTCACATTCTTTGAGTAGTTCTCTTTGGCCTTTGTTCGGAATTATATTTTGAATTTCCTGCAGGTTATCTTCGAAATCAATAGCTTCAACAGCTTCTTCAACATGCAGTTCGCGCGGATTGCCATCGTTGTCTCTGCGATCGTAGTCGTAGATTCGATAGGTAATGTCGCAAGGTTGTTGTATCTCAACGATAAAATTGCCTTTGCCGATAGAGTGGATTCGGCCTGACGGTAGGTAAAAGAGGTCGCCCGGTTTGACGTAGAATTTGCCCAGGGTGTCAACCAGGGTGTTGTCGGCTATCTTGGCGCGTAGAGTGGTTGCATCCATTGAGCGGTTAAATCCGGCATAGAGGTATGCGCCTTCTTCGGGCAGCAGTGAATACCACATTTCGGTTTTGCCGGACGCGTTATGCCTACGGCGCGCCATTTCGTCGTTGGGATGAACCTGAATAGATAAGTCGTCGCTTGAGTCAATAAATTTTACCAATAAAGGAAATTTCGCTCCGAATTTAGCATACACCTTCTTGCCGAGAATTTCTTCGGGAAATTGTTCGACAATAGCATTAAGCGTAGCTCCTTTGTACGGACCTTCTTCAATAACGGTCTCATGTCCGGGCATAGGCGATATTTCCCAGGATTCTCCGATAGAGTTACCCTGAGACGGAACATTTTTGAATTGGGCTATGCGTTGACCTCCCCAGATTACCGATTTATAATAGGGACGAAATTTTAAGATTGAAATCATTCGCGAGACTTGAAGGAAGGCGGCTGATGCTTATCTGTATTCAGCGCTTTGCCGGAGGGGTGGGGGGCGTTGCGTTGGAGTAGACGGAGCTATTCAGCAGCGTTAATTCCAAAGCCCGCAAGAGGGATATAGGGCCGACTTGCGGGCTTTGGTATGTCCAGAGATTAGTTAACAGTGATGGAGAGGGGTTAACTAAAAAGATTTTACTTGGTTGTGAGTAAGATTGGCTAATTGATGTTACTTGCTGTCCTTAACGCCGAGCTTTGCCTTAACCAGGGGAGTTACGTCGGTAACGTCCTTTGCGGTGAAGAAGGGAACGGTAGAGGGAAGAATCATGGTGAATCCGCCTTCAGCGCCTACGGCCTGGATAGCGTTCATCAGTTTTTCCTGAATAGGAGCCATCAGCTGCTGCTGCTTGCGAGCGAGTTCCTGCTGAGCGGTCTGAGCGAACTGTTCGCCCTTCTGGTTGAGCTCCTGAAGTTCCTGCATACGACGGTCCTTGATAGACTGAAGGGTTGATTCGTCGGCAGATATTTTCTGGAATTCTTCGTACTTAGCCTTCATTTCGTCCTGAATCTTTGCGTACTCAGATTCGTAGGTCTTTGAAGACTCGTTCAGCTGATTCTGAGCGTCGACATATTCAGCCATGTTCGGTACAATTTCGTCGGGGTTAACTGTGCCGATTTTAGTCTGTGCCCATGAGCACATGGGGAGGGCCACTGCGATGGCCAAGAGAATTTTCTTAATCATTTTGGGGTGATATGTTATTTGTTTATTATCAATAGTTAGTTAGCGTAGCCTAATTTGGCAAGCACTTCGTTGCTGACATCTATACGCGGCGAAGCGTAGATAATGTTGGCCGATGAAGCGCGGTCGAAGATACACTGATATCCACGTTCTTCCGATAGCTTCTTGATAGCGTTGTAGACATCGTCTTGAATAGGTTTCATCAGTGTCTGGCGCTTTTTATAGAGCTCGCCTTCCGGACCGAAGTATTTGTAGCGCAAGTCAGATGCTTCCTTTTCTTTGGCAACGATCTCTTCTTCGCGCTTCTTTGCTTGGTCTTCCGTCAGGAATACTTTGTCGGAAAGATATTTCTTATAAAGCGTATCGGCTTCTCGGCTGGAGGCTTCAACTTCTTTCTGCCATCGCTGAGAGAGCTGACGAAGTTGCTCGTTAGCCATTTCGTAGGAGGGTATCTGCTTGAAGATATACTCCATGTCGACTAGTGCAAATTTCTGGGCTGAAGCGCCGAAGCATGCGGCCATTACAACCACTAATGTCAGAAATATCTTTTTCATGGATATACTGTTATTGTTTAATTCGTTACTTTCTCTATTAAGACAATCTGCAGTGTAAAAGGTTTAAGCAGACTGCCGTTGGGCTTCATTACCTTTAACAAGAATTAGAATTCCTGGCCGAGAATGAAGTGGAAGTGGCTGCCACCCTTTTCGCCGAAGACCTTGTCGAAACCATAGGCCCAGTCGATACCCATCATACCTACCATCGGCAGATAGATACGTAGGCCGGCGCCGGCCGAACGTTTCAGGTTGAAGGGCGAGAAGTTCTTAACCGAGGTCCAAGCGTTACCGCCTTCAGCGATTACCAGACCGTAGATGGTTGTTGAGGGCTGGAGCATGATCG
>CAZEST010000028.1:11578-18186 GCA_964514745.1 uncultured Alistipes sp. | reverse complement strand
GTGCTGCTAAGTCAATGGCGTTCATCCTCTATGTAGAAGAAGCTGTTCCGCAGGATCAATACGATGTAGCTGTAGACTTCAGTAACCAGAACTGGACCCAATACCATAAGGACGAAACTATAGTTTGGGCTTCAAGCAGTCTGGATGCCAGCGGAAATCCGTTTAGTTTTGCAACAACCTGTACGCTGGGTTCTAATTCTACGTATGCTGCTATCGTTAATGGCGTATTAAAGATTTACGCAACCAGCTATAATCTTATAACGGTTAATGCTCCTACCGGTTACCAGATAAGCGCTGTTTCATTCATGGTTGATACGGCTAACAGTGAAGGAAATATTCCTTATGTTAATGGCAATGCCTGCACCGCCGCTTCAGACGACGAAAACAACGAAGAATCTGCACCGCGTAATGCAACTGCTACTTGGGTAGCATATAGCTACAACTTTGCATCGCCCGTAGCATCGTTCGAACTTGAACCCAGCACGTCGGCCATTGCAGATTCTACACCTGCCAAGAATATGCAGATTGCATCGGCAACCATCACGGTTGCAATGAAGCCGGCAGCTGTAGAGGCTATCGCAGTTGACGCGGTTGACAACGCTGCTCCCGTTGAATATTTCAACCTGCAGGGCCAGCGCGTAATGAATCCTGCCAATGGTCTATTTATCCGTCGTCAGGGCAACCAAGTTACTAAGGTGGTAGTTCGCTGATTACCTCGCGAACGTATTCGCTAATCCATAAAAGCAAGGCTGCGATGCTCGGTTCATCGTAGCCTTGCTTGCTATATAGGAAGTTACCGTGAAGAACGGCGTTGGAGAAGTTGCCAGAAGTTGGGGACGAAGAGCGTGCCGATAAATGCATTGACAGTCATGCCGAAGACTACGGCGGTTGCCAGGCTGATGCGCGATGCGGCTCCGGCCCCGGTAGCGAAAAGCATCGGCATTACTCCGAAGATGAAGGCCAGGGCTGTCATCATAATGGGGCGGAAACGTATCATGCCGCCTTGTTGTGCGGCCTCGCGGATAGGCATCCCCCGACGGCGATAGTCGGTTGCGTACTCAACAATCAGAATGGCATTCTTGGCCGACAAGCCCAGCAGCAGGATGATGCCAATCTGCGTATAGATACTGATAGCCTGACTCATCAGCAAGCACCCGAGGATTGTGCCGAGAATGGCTGTTGGCATCGTAATTACTACGGCAATCGGGTCGGACCAACTTTCATATTGGGCTGCTAAAACCAGGATGGTAATCAGTACGGCGAATAGCAACACCGTAGATATCGTTGTCCCCGACTCGGTTTCTTGGTAGGCCTCGCCGGTCCAGGCATAGCCGTAGTTACTGCCGGCTGTCTGCGCTACAATTTCCTCCATAGCTTTGATTCCTTCCGATGAGCTGTAGCCCGGAGCGGTGGTAGCTGTCAGAGAGGCCGTCTCGTACATGTTATATCGACTGATTGATGGCGAACCCATGGCCGGCTTTACCGAGGCAAAAGCAGCAAACGGCACCATCTCGCCCCGGCTGTTGGCAACCGAAAGACGCATTACATCTTCAGCGGAAGCACGAGCTGCATCGTCAGAGCCGATATTTACCTCATAGACATTACCGAATTTTACGAAATCATTGACGTAGGTGCCTCCGATGTAGCTGTTAAGTGTTGAATAGACCTGTTCCAAACTTATTCCCATCATCTCGATTTTATCGCGGTTCATTAGAATCCTGTATTGCGGCACCTCCCCCTCATATAGCGACTGCACCGAGGCAATGCGCTTATCCTTGGTCGCTGCCTGTTCGATGGCGGTCAGTGCTTTTTGGAGCTCTGCCGGCCCTTGCGAGTTGATGTCTAACAGCTGCATGGTCAGTCCGGAGGTCATACCTAATCCGGGGATAGCCGGAGGATTTATGGCGAAGGTAATACCTTCTTGCAGACTGCTACATTCGCGGTCAACCCGTTCGATTATAGCCTCTACGGAGGCATCCTTGGCTTTGCGTTCGCTCCATGGTTTCAGCATTACGAACAGCGAACCGAAGTTGCTCCCCGAACCACCGCCGATAAATGACGTGCCGGAAATTGCTATTACATCGTCAACCTCCGGAATAGCCTTAATCTTGTCGGCAACTTGACTGACCATCTTCTCCGTGCGCTCCAAAGAGGCCCCGGTTGGCAGTTCAACAGACGCCATAAAGTAGCCCATATCCTCCTGCGGAATGTAGCTTGTACGCCATTTCGAGTAGCCGAAAAACGCCAGGAAGCATAGCCCGGCATATACGCCGAGGGCAACCCACGGACGGCGTAATAAGCGGCCGATGGTGGTTGTGTAGGCTCCGGTAAACTTGCCCCATCCGCGGTTCCACCAGCGGAACAGAGCGAAATCTGTCTGCTTGGTGCGTTTGCGCAGGAATAGCCCACACATTGCCGGAGTGAATGTTAGTGCATTAAAGCCCGAGAAGGCGGTAGAGACGGCAATCGTTAGTGCAAACTGCTTGTAGAGCTCACCGGTGATGCCTGAAATAAAAGCTGTCGGCACGAATACCGCAAGCAGAACCAAAACTTCACCGATAATAGGGCCCTGCAACTCCTTCATAGCTTTCGCAGCAGCTTCGCGTGGCGATAGCGTGCCTTCCTGCACTAATCTGTCGCAATCCTCAACCACCACAATCGCATCATCTACCACGATTGCAATCGCCAAAACCAAGCCGAACAGTGTTAGCGTGTTGAGCGTGAAGCCTAAAAGTTTCATTACGGCAAATGTTGCTATCAGTGAAACCGGAATAGTAATCATAGGAATAATCACCGCTCGCCAGCTCTGTAGGAATAGCAGAATTACCAGCATCACGATTAGTGTAGTTTCAGCGAAAGTAATCAGAACTTGGTCAACGGAGGCCGTGATGAACGTTGTAGTGTTCATCAGAATGCGGTATTGAACGCCCGGCGGGAAGTAAGGCTCCAAGGCTTTTAGCTCCTTTTCAACCTCTCCGGCAACCTCCAGTGCGTTGGCTTGCGGACGCTGATAGATGCCGATAAGTCCGGCCGGCTGACCATTGACTTTCGCCACTGCCGAATAGGAATTGCTCCCAAGGTCAACCCGGGCTACATCGCGCAAACGGAGAATCCCTCCATCGCCATCGCTTCGGAGAATAATGTTGCCGAATTCCTCAGCTGTTGAGAGTCGGCCTTGCGAGGTCAACGTATATTGGAACGATGACGGCGTTGCAATCGGAGGTGCCCCAACCGATCCGGCCGATACCTCGATATTTTGGGCTTCTATGGCCGAGATAATATCATCAGGGGTAATCTTGCGGATATTCATCAAATCAGGATCGAGCCAGATGCGCATAGAGTATTCACCGCCACCAAACGCAGAGGCTCCGCCAACTCCCGGCAGACGGCTGATAGGGTCAACAATATGGAGTTTTGCATAGTTGGTAAGGTAGAGGGCATCGTAGCGGTCATCGCCTTGCAAAGCTACGAAGAGCAGAATTCCGGTAGAGCGCGACATTACGTCAACGCCCTGCTTTGTTACCGCGGCCGGCAGCTGTGGTTCGGCTTGTGCAACGAGATTCTGAACCTTGACCGTAGCATCGTCGATATCCACACCGTTCTCAAACGTTATGGTTAGATTGTAGGAGCCGTCTGACCCAGAATTGGAACTCATATACATCATCCCTTCCACACCATTGACGCTCTCTTCAATCGGTACGCCTACGGTTTCGGCTACCGTCTTGGCATCCGCCCCCGGATAGTTTGCATTAACCATCACCGTTGGGGGCGAGATATCGGGGTATTGGGCAATCGGCAACGTCTTAACCGTCATCAGTCCGGCAAGAATCATTAATATAGCGATAACCGTGGCAAAAATCGGACGGTTGATAAAAAATCTGGAAAACATGGCAAATCATCTGTTTTTAAGCGTCGGATGTCGGCGATTGGGAAATTATTGATTCTTAACGGGCTTTACCTTCATGCCATCGCGCACTTTGAGTAGGGCAGTGGTTACGTAGCGGTCGGTAGGGTGCAATCCCTTGGTTACGATGCGGAGCGTATCCTTATATAGCGGACCAACTTCGATCGGCGTGTAGACAACTTGGTCGGAGTCGTTGACCAGATAGACAAACTTGCCTAACTGGTCGGTAGAGATTGATGCATCACGGATAACGATAGCCGCGGAATCGACGGCGTATGGCAACAGTACGGATGCATACATTCCGTCGCGCAGGAGTCCATCGGTATTGTCTAACAAGACGTGAAGTTCAACGGTGCCGGTAGTGCTGCTGATGTCTGGAGCGACGTATGTCAGTGGTCCATAGAATTTGCCTACAAGCGAGTCGCTCAGTGTTACCGGAATTTTATCATAGGAGATGCTGTTGTTGGCCCGGGCTTTGGATATCGCCATGAAGCGGTCGGTTGGTATGGAAAAATTGGCGTGAAGTTGGCTGTCATCGTAGATGGTTGCCAACGTAACCGGAGCATCGGCCCCACTAACGTAGGCCCCGGGGTCAAGCAGCGATTTGGAAATCTTGCCGGATATTGGAGCGGTAACGGTGCAGTGGCTCAGTTGCGTTTTAGCATCGCTGAGTTTTGCTTTCGCTGTTTGAATTGCCGCCAGGCTCTCCCGAAGGTTGCTTTCGGCTTGAATTACGCTCATCTTCGATACCGCATCGGCCGAAAGAGCTTCGCGCATAGCGTCGCACTGATGCAGTGCGTAGTCATACTCAGCCTGAGCCGTGGATAGCGCGGCTTCTGCTTGAATAACAGCGTCGCGATAGGTTGTTGATTCAATGATATATAGCGGTTGTCCGGCCTTAACGTAACTGCCCGACGAGAATAGTTGCTTCTGGATAGTGCCGTTCACTCGGGCTACAACGTTGGCCGAAGTAACCGAATGTAGCGTAGCCGGATAAGTCTGGCTGAGCATTACCGAGTCAACTTCAGGATAGGCAACGGCGACGCTTTCCGGTTGATTGTCAGCATCGCGGTATGACTGTTTTCGGCAACCGGTCGGCAGCAGTAAACCGCAAATAATAGCCAGTTTAAAAATCTTTTTCATCGTAGTGGCAATGTTTAAAAATTAAGAATGATTCCGCCCCCAAGCGCTTCATATAGAGCTACTAATGCATTAAGGGCCGACGCTTGAGCTTGTACTAATTGGCTTTGGCCGGAAAGGGCGCTGACCTGGGCGTTGACAACGTCGGTCATCGGTGCAAGGGAGTCTTTATAGCGCTCGATTGATAGGCGCAGTACCTCTTCGTTTTGGGCGCAAAGCATTTGGAGACTGTCAATTTCGCGAAGTGTTGCGAAGTAATTGTTGAGGTTATTGTCGACTTCGGCTACCGCGTTCATCACTGTTAGATTGTAATTAGCGATAGCGTTTTCGAGCGATTCGCGAGCCGAGACCAGTTGGTATTTCCTCGAAAATCCATCGAATAGTGTCCAGGATAGGGTAGGACCAACCGACCAATCGAAGCTCTTGTCGGTAAACAGTTTGTTGAACTTTCGGGCAGAGCTACCGATAGATCCTTCAATGGTCAGCGATGGGAGGAAGTCCTTCTTGGCGATTCCAACCTGCACCGCCGCTGCTTCCACCTGTTGCGCTGCCTCTATAACGTCGGGCCGCTGACGAACAACGTCGGCCGGGATATCGGCGCTGACGGTGCTAATCCAATTGGGAAGCGGTCCGGGTTCGGCAAGCACGGCGAGAGCCTCTTCGGGGAATTTCCCGATAAGTACGCCAAGGGCGTTAATTGACGTTGTAACGGAGCTTTCCAGTGAGGGAATTGATGCCGCGGTGGTGTAGTAGGTTTGATAGGCTTGCGCCACGTCTAGTTTGGAGGCAAGTTCGGCATTGTAGCGAGCCTTGGCGATGTCGACTATCTTCATCTGACTTTCGCAATGGGCCCGGGCAACCTGTAGCAGCCGTTGCTGACTGCGTAATGTAAAATATGTAGAAGCAATTTGGGCGGAGATGGAGACCATACAGCCGGCATATTCGGCTTGCGTAGCCCTGTAATCGGCTCGTTTGGCCTTGACTCCTGCACGTACCTTACCGAAAAGGTCAATCTGCCAAGAGGCATTAAGTCCGGCATTAAACTCTTTATCAACAGACCAGCCTGCCGATAGGTCTACTGTTGGATAATAGCCCGACTTTGCCTGATTCATAGCTGCGCGCGCAACGGCCATCCGTTGCATAGCCATTTTCAGGTCGTAGTTGCGCTCTTGGCCCAGTTGAATTAGGGAGTCGAGCAACGGGTCGGAAAATTGCCGCCACCATTGCTGATCAACCTCCCCGGCAGATTGGCCTGCGGCCGGAAGGCGGAGCAATAATAGCAGCATGACCAAAATAGTCATGCGAAATTGATTACACTTATACATTGAATTTAAGGTTTATACGTTGAATTTTGAATTGTTATGGAATCGGTTGAAACGATAAGAATAACTTAATAACGCAGAACGGCAACATGCTGTTTACCGTAAAAGAGAAAAAATCCCAACAAATCTTGCGTTAAGTTAAATAAAATTTGGTAAAATATCGTTAAGAATAGGTCTTTCGTGGGTAAATTTATACTAACTTTGCCAAAAATGGATATGTTATACCGCTTAGACCTTTATTG
>CAZEST010000028.1:0-11478 GCA_964514745.1 uncultured Alistipes sp. | reverse complement strand
AATTTATACTAACTTTGCCAAAAATGGATATGTTATACCGCTTAGACCTTTATTGCTGTGAAAAAATTACTATCATTTGCTTTACTAGTGCCCGTAGTGGGGCTAGCCGTATCAGTCAATAGCAGTGGTGCGCCGGAAGACGAATGGAGAAATAAATTAGAGGCCATTCCGGATTCGGTGTTTCAGGAAGTACGGCACGAAGATATGCTGTACGATGAAGTCTATGCTAAGTTAGCGCGCGATGGTTGGAACTCTACCGAGATAGTCAGGATAATGAATGACTATATGAAGAAGAACAAATCGAAGATGCGCGGTACCTTGGCTTACGGCATGTATGCCAAGCAGTGGTTTCCGGCCTACGGCTATACTCCCGGTTGCGACACGCTCTATCAGTTTGTTGACACGCTCTACAATGAGACGATGGGGCGTTCGGTCAGACGGCATGCTACGCTGTATGATAATGATGAATTTGATAACTATTATCGCTCGGAGGAGTATTCGCCGAACCCACGTATGAACGGCGAGGCTCCGCAACCCGGTATATTCCGCCCGTTGCTGCCGAAGCCCTCGTCAGGCCGTATCTTATGGATTCAACCTCACCCAACGGATCCGGACAGCATCATGGTTATCCCTGACGGTAGCGGTATTGCTCGCACCGGCGACGGCGGTAAGCATTGGGATATGATTACCGACCGAATTCCTCACCGCGAGCATCGCAACTATGCCTACCACTCGGCAATCCCTGTCGATCCGGATGATTGGAACCATGTCTTTGCGTTCATGTATAGTGATAAAGCAATATATGAAACAAAGGATGGTGGCGAAACTTGGACGAGGGTGATGAAGGCTGATGGGAAAACAGCGCAAACACACCAGGATTTTCGCCACGGTTATGCCTACCGCGATAAGGCCGGAACCTTGAAGCTGATAGGTGCCGTGCGAAAAACAGAATCTAATTATTGGAACACTGAAGTTTGGATCAGCGATGATTGCGGCGTCAACTGGGGACAAGTAATTTTGCCTGACTCCTTGAAAGATGTGAACCCGGCCGATGGTAAGACCAAAGGCGCATGGTTCCAAGAGGTTGCCTTCGACCCAACCAATCGCGATATGATTTACCTGCCGACATCGCGTTCAATCTTCTACTTCGATGATGGAGCGGTGCCGACGGTTTCAGCCGATGGGACCACGATTACGTATAACACCATAAAGAAGATGAAGTTCAACGTATGGAGCGCCGATAGTATGGTGCTACGTTCTTCGGGTTGCAACTTCCCCTTCTTAGGCAATACAAAGGCATTCTTAAACGTCAACCCCAACAATCCGTTGGAGATGTGGTTCTCAACCAGTGCGCGTAATAACTCGGCCGCCGGTGGCGACTATAGTGTAATTTACCGTTCACGCGACGGAGGTAAGAACTGGATAACCGTCAATGAAGGGCATTCCGACTCGAGCCTCCAGGTTGGTTCCGGACGTATCTACGGTAACGAATCCGCCTGGGGCTGGTTGGGAGGTTTCGGCGTAAACTATATGGACCAAAGTAAGATTTACGGTTGCTCAATGTCGTCGGGCTACAGTTTGGACGGAGGTACTACTTGCAATGAATACTCGTGGGGTATCCGCATGAGGTCGTTGCAAGACGATGGCAAATATTACGCTGTAAGTAATTCACGTCATAATGCAGATAACCACGTGATAGCATCTCATGCATCCGGCCGCGTATACCGCGGATCGGATGGCGGTATGCTGATGAAAGACTCCGAAATTAATGGAGGAGAGTGGACCAACATCGGTGGCGATATGGGGCAGATGCTGTTCTATGATCTCGATACCAACGAATTTGGCGACCTGATGGTAATCGGTAATACGCAGGATATCGACGTACAGACCTACCGCGATGGCCGCTGGGGTAACTGGCGTGGCTACGAAGGTTCAACCGTAATGGTTAACCCGTATAGCAGTATGGGTTACTATTCCGGAGGTGGTGATGGTATTCAGGGCCTCGACTATGGTAGCTGGGTGCCCTTCCATAATGCCGCAGATGTATGTACCGGCAACTGGTACGTTACTCAGAACAATAAGTTATATGTGGTAAAAGATATTGGCCGAACCGCCGTCAAATTGCCTATTTATAATTCAGCAGGCAATGATAAGGGCGTAAGCCAGTTCGTACTGTCGCGTTCAGGCGAAGAACCCGGTCAGTCAACTCTGTGGGTAAGATGTGGTGACGAATTTAGCTATACCCACGACGATTTCGCTACGGCTGACCCAACTTGGTTTACAATACCATCAATTACCAATGTAAAATGTGTGGCTGCTGACCCGGATAACTGGCAACAGCTGTACGTAGTCAATAGCGTTGGCAGTGGCGATAAGAGCAAGGTCTACGTTCGCTTGGTAAATATGATCAGTAAGACTATTGTAAAGGATCTTACCTACGATATCCCCGATGCGCTTAATTGCTCAAAATTGTTGCTGCATGAGGGTAGCGGTGACCTCTATTTCTATAGTCAGGCTATCGGTATCTACTTATTGCCGAAAGATGGAAGCCACTGGTCATACTGGACAAAAGGCTATAACTGCGCTAAGTCGCAAAACATAGTGATGAACTATACAACGCAGGAGATGTATCTTTGCGATTATGGTCGCGGTGTTTATGCTGCCGACTTGGAGCATCCTGCCGACCGCTATTTCTCCGACGGATTCGCAATTAAGGAGTTGTCGAATATCAACGGCCGACGTACCTTCGGTATTGATACCTCTTGGACAATCCCGATGTACTACGATTATAAATGGACCGTCAACGGAACGGACGTTAACAACCCCTATCAGTATCTTACTCGCGAATTAGCGGTTGGCGATAAGGTACAGCTACAGCTTACGTTGCGCCAGAATCCGCGAGTCCACACTCTATCAGCCGAATATACTGTAAAAGCTGCCGATGTGCCTGCAACGGTTAACACTACCGGTAACGCGCTCTACTCTAATGGTAAGGGGCGTGTAGACCTTGGTAGTGTAGACCTTTTCCTTAAGGATTTCACAATAGATCTTTGGATTAATCCTGCAACCAGCAATGGCGTAATTCTTGCCAACGGACAGCGCCAGCAGACTCGTGGTGGTCGTGGTTGGTGGTTGGGATTGGATGCCGGAATCTTGCAGTTTAATTATTGCCCGGCAAACCGCTTCGACCAGCCTACCTACGAGACAACCTATACAAAGGAGGAAACCCTCTCAGCCGGTTCTTTGCCGATGAACAAATGGAGCCATATAGCCGTTACCGAGCAACGCGATGGTAAAATCGTAATCTATGTCAATGGTCAGAAGAAGGCGGAGACAACCAGATTACTGTCAAAGTATCCGCTTAACAACTCCGTAGACCTCTCGCTCTTCGCCGATGGCTATGAGCAATCAATATTGGAGGCAACTGTAGATGAGTTGAAGATTTGGAACTATGCAATGGACCAGGATGATGTCCGCAAGACGATGTTCTCGCATAATTCGTCAAATGCCGACGGCTTGGTTTACTATAATGGCTTTAATGGCGACAACTTGGCTGCCGATGTTGAGCAGTTCAGTCAGCAAAAGCCTATATCGCGTATTATGGCTGAAACAAAGGCTCAGCAGGCTGCAGTGCCGGTTTGTGCCGACTATTCTGCATTGGTTTCGCTAACCGATAAAGCCGACATTACGGGCAATGGTCAAAAACTGATGAGCATTACTCGTTCGGTAGAAAATCCGACGGCTATCGACATTGTAGTCAATGGTTACAAGGAGAATCTGTTAGCATCAACCAAGGCTAACCTCGCGGTAGACCGCTATCAGGTAGCGCCCATTTGCTATTCGGTTTATGCCTACAGTAATTATGACGGAGACGAGAAGGTCAGCGTAACCTTCCCCGACGTCAATACTGATACGAGTCTGAAGTATATAGTTTATGCTGCTCCGATAGGGCGTAGTGTAACTTACTGGAAACGCCTCGGTGTAACAACTGCGTCGGACGATGGTAGCCGCACTCTTGACAACGTTGCTTTGCAGGATCTTATCGGACAGCGCATAATTTTGGTAAGTATTCTAAACGGTATTGAAATCGTGCCGGATGAGTCTGCAATTAACAATGATGGTTACGTAGAGCTGTGCAACGCATATACTTACGTTCCGTTTAAGGCAACTCTCTATGGTTCGGAGACAGTCTCAAATGAGGGATATACAGTAGTAACTTCGTCGGACGATGTTACGTGCGAGAAAAAGCTATTCTTCATGAATAATGAGGCTGAGAGTAGGTTGCGTATCAAGAGCAGTGTTATTGATAACTTCAACGATACGGTTAAGGTATTCCTGAAGGGAGAAAATGATAACCTATTGATACCCTATACGCTCTTTATCAAGAATCGCATCCTGCCCAGCGAGATTGGTTCCGGCGTAAAGATTACCAAGGGTGGTCTATATATAGGCGATGTTGACCAGTTCTCGTCAATCAACGGTACTTCATCAATGACGTTGATGGGCTGGGTACGTATTGACGACGAATCGTTCCTGTCGGGCACGAAGGGTTTGCTTATGTTCCGTAACACGACTGACCGCCATGCTACCGGTTTGCATATAGAAAGCGGCAACATCCGTTGCCACTGGAACGAAGAGTCGTGGAGCTGGACGCAGTCGACCTCGCTGAATATTACCAAGGATGATATTGGCCGCTGGGTTCACGTTGCATTGGTAGTCAGTCCGTCAGGCGTAGATTACTATCTCGACGGCAAGAAGTGTACGAAACCTCGCCAGATGAATAAGGTTGGCCTGAATGCACGCTTGATGCTTGGCATGGTTGACTTTGGCAATACGTTCTTTACCGGTGCGTTCGATCAGGTTATGGTTTGGAATCGCTCGCTCGACCAGGCGGAAGTGCTGAAATATATGCAGCAGGGGCCGACGTTGGATGATAAGACTCTGATTGCTTATTCCAACATGGACCTGTTCGATGCCGACAATAATCCATTGGAAATTACCAAGGATATGAAGATGGTAGCAGCCAACGGATCGATTGAAATGAATCTCCATACGGATGTTCCATATAATCCGGTTGAGACGTTTGATTGTAGCGCTACGAATATGCCGGATAGTGCCTTTATCCGCATTTCTGTTGACGGTGCTGTCCCAACCTATCGCTTGGCTAAGTTTAAGAACTATTCTTACGACTTCCTTTCTACAACCGACATAACGGCAGCCTCGTATATTCCGTTGGCAAAGGAATCATATACGGTAGTTTGGCCTGCATTGGAATCGAATTCCTCAGCAACTTCGGTTACGTTTACCTTCCGAGATAACTTGATTCAGGCCGGCACCGGCTATGCATTGGCTGTCCGTCCGTTGGGTACGTCTACTCCCTACGAGACCTACATCCAGGCTACAGCTACGGATGCCGGAGAGGTTACTTTCGATGTGCCGGCTGCTAATTTGGCCAAGCCGATGGAAATGATGGTATTCATAACCTCCGGCGATGCGATTCCCGTAAAGGCTGAATTGGCTTTGAACGATAGCGAGAAACGTAGTGCCGAGAAATATATTCTGCGTGAAGATGAAACTGAGATACCGATATCGGTTAACTTGTTGGAAGGAACGCAATCCACACCGCTGACTGTTTATATCGGCGAGCCCGACTATGCAACTGCCAATAAAGAGACCGTTGACCCAACAGCTGACGGCGAATCGTTGATTATTACGATTGACCGCAATAAGATCGACAAGAAGGCTTATAATCCGGTAAATATCAGTTTGCTTGGGTCGGCAACGAAGACCTTGACAATCAACGTAGGTCTGGAGCCGAAGATTCGCCTCTATGCCGAGGATGATGATGCAACGATTGTGGCTAACGATGCAGTCGTTACGGTTCCTATCAAGGCCGAATTGCTGCAGGGTGTGCTCGAAGAGGATGTTAAGCTGGAGCTGATAGCCGATGTGCCCGGTGTAATCAACGGTGCTACCGGTACGTTGCTAACCAACTTGACCGCAAACTCACCAACCTTGAACTATACGCCCGGCGACGACCAGATGGAGAACGGTTGGAACCTGATTGGCGCTCCTTACCTGGCCGATATCAACCTTACGAAGCGCCAGAATTATGAGGCCGACAAGATTGGTAGATTCCTCTATAGCTACGATCCGAATCGTTGCAACTATATCGTTTGCGATAGGTCAACCTATGAGGGCGACAAGCTGATTGTCCCGTTCTCGGCTTACTTCGTACAGGCAGAGTCGGATGATGCGTCGTTCGCTGTAACCTCTAATGCAAAACTCCATAAGCTGAACCGCAGGGTTTATGATTATGATATTGCAGCAGAGCAAAGTGCGCTGAATCTCCAACTTTACAATGGTAATAAGCTTGTCGATGAAACCAAGTTAATCTTGGAAAATGATGCCGTTGCCGAACCGATGTTGGATGAGGATGCTTTGAAGAAATGGAGTATTGAGCAGGATGCCGAATGTATCTACATGACAGTTTCCGGCACTCCGCTGGCCGTAAATACCCTGCCGTTGGTTAGCACAACAGTTCCATTGGTTGTAAAAGCAACGTCAACAGGCAACAAGAGTATACATGTCAACAGCCTATACGGTCTCTTTACTCAGGGCGTAGCTACATTGGTTGATAAGGAGACTAACGAAAAGGTTGTACTTGAGGCAAATACCGAATACAACTTCAAAGTTACCGACTTGACTACGTTGGCCAACCGCTTTGAAATCGTCTTGAGCCTGCCTATTTCGGCGGTAGACATGATTAAGAGTGGGTATACGGTTAAGGTTGAAGATAACTACTGCTATATCTCGGAGCTGAGTGGCGATGCAATCGTCAGAATTTGCGATATGCAGGGTAGGGTGGTTGTTAGCGAGCGTACCAAGGATAAGCATTACAAGGTATTCTTGCCGAACGGCTACTATGTAGTTGAAATTATAGAAAACGATAAGACCTTCACTGCTAAAATTGGAGTAAAATGATGAAAACGATTAAAAGCATACTGATTCTGTTGGCATCATTTGTCGGCTTGCAGATGATGGCAGTCACTTACCAAGGTGCATACAGCATCGTAATTGATGGCGACCACTTCCGCTACCTTGGTTCGCAACTTTCTGTGGATGGTAACAACTATGGTTACTTCTTCGTAGATCCAAATGGCCGCACTTTAACCGGCCTTGTGCTGGAGCAGTATGATTGCGCAGCATATGCTAATCCTATGGAAGAAATTGATCTGACCTCAAAGATCGTTGAGGGGCAGAATATCTATGAGTTTCCATTGTCAGATGGCGCCAATGTTGTGCGTATGCGCGCCCAGTATGGCTCCGGTGATGACCTAACAACCGAGTATTCCTACTACTACGATGGCCTGTTGCCCTATGTCTATGGTGGCGATATCTCTTATACCTTGACTACCGGCTATAACTCTACCGTATATGTCGACAAGGCGCAGGATAACGCAATCTTGAATCTCGGAGGCCACGAATATAAAAAGGGGTTCGGTTTTCACGCTACCGGTACCGCTCTATTCAATATTGAGCCCGGCCGATATACGCGCTTCGTTTCAGACGCCGGTAAGCAGTATGGCCAGATCTACTGTATCGACCTGAAACTGTATATTGATGGTACGGAGGTTGATTCTTACACCCACATTGACCAAAGCGTAGTTGCCCATTGGGATTACGACCTTACGGATACCAACTCTTCGATTAAGGTCTGGGCTGGCACTTCAACCGACAACAACTGGAACGACCACGTTACGTTGGGCGGTACGCGTTTCTATCTCCCGACTACTACGCGTCAGCCGCAGACGCTAACCTGGGGCGATGAGGATGAAATTGAGGTGAATGCCCACCGTGAATTGTCGTATATCCTTGACGGAAAGGCCAGCTCCGGTCTGCCGGTTAAATACCGTATAATCCAGGGTGCAGAAGCAGTCAGGATTACCGACGATGGCCAGCTGGTCTTCCCGGCTGCTACAGGCTCTACGGATGTGATCATCGAGGCTTACCAGCCCGGTAATGATCAGTGGGACATTGCTCCCAGCATTTGCCATACGTATCATGTTTCAAATACTTGCGTTGTTCAAATCGGAGAAACTGTTACCTTGTCAAACGAAGAGGCAATCGACAATTTGATTGACTTCAACGATGGTTTTAATAATACCGGCCAGGTGCAGACCGAAGGTATGGCGCAAGTTGGCGAACTTAACTATCAGTATCGTTTCCGCTCCGATGTTTGGAACTTCATAGCTTTCCCAACCGACGTAAATATTGACAAGATTAGTGACCTTAACGAACTCGGCTTTACCTTTGGTACGGATGACGTTATTACCCCGGGCCATTATTATATCAAGGAATATAATAGCGAAGCGTTGGCTAACGGCGACGGTGCTGATGAATGGACGATGCTTAGGTCAGCACCTCAGTTGGATGGCATGCGTGGCTATCTAATGCTGGTCAGCAATCCAGGTGGCGAACCTGTTGAGGTTAACTTTACCCTGGAAAATGTTTGGTTGCCAATGACGATGGATCTTGAGGATTTGAGCGTTAGCTTCGATTTCTCTAACTGCGATCCGGGCTCATTGCAGACGGTCTATGTCCGCCCGAAGAATGTTGAGGGAAATATCCTAAAACTGACGGTTGATTTCGAACCTGAAAATCCTTCGTCGCTACCGGTTAACCATGCTCGAGCTCTAACGGAATCGCGCGTTACCTATACGCCCAATCGTGAAGGAATCCGCCTTACGTTGCCCGATGCATCGCTGGCCAAGGTTGCTATCTACGATGAATCAGGCCGGAAGTTGGTGAAGGCTGTCAACTATCATGCTCCGCAGATGATTGACATTTCCGACCTCAAGCCCGGCAACTATAACATGTATATCTCCTACGGAAATGCCGTAGGCGCAAAACAGTTCACAGTTACTAAGAATAAGAAGAAATAATACGTAGAAATATAAATCACTGTTTATTTAACTAATTCATTCATCTATGACAAGTAGACAAATGTTTGCACTGGCGACCTTGTTGGCATCTTTTACGGCGATCAGGGCAAACGCTGAGCTTCCGGATCAACCGGTAGCTCACACTCACCTGTCGGAAGTTACGATTGCTACCAATCGCGACAGCCTGACTCGTATCAATTCTCCGCGCCAGCTTATTACCTTTCAGGCTGCGGATATTGATTTCTTAAACTGTCGAAGCATGGCTGAACTGCTCTCGGAAACCGGCCGCATAGCCGTGCAGAAGAGTCAGCAGGGGGGCGGTAGCCCTATGTTGCGTGGCTTTGAAGCTGCGAGAGTGTTGTTGGTAACCGATGGTATCAGAATGAATAATCTGATTTACCGTAATGGTCACCTGCAGAACAGTATCACCGTTGACCAGTATATGCTCGACAATGTCGAAGTTGTTACCGGCCCGTCGTCGTTGCTCTATGGCTCGGATGCGTTGGGCGGTGCAGTTCTGTTCAATACGCGTATGCCGAAACTTTCCGGCTCGGATGCCACGGAAATTTCGGGCAATGCTATTATGCGCTACGGAAGCGTGAATAACGAAGGTACCGGTCATCTTGATTTGAATATCGGAACCAAGAAATTCGCGTCGCAGACCTCGTTTACTTACAGCCATTTCGGTGACCTAAAGGCAGGGCAGACGCGTAATCCATTCCTGCCGAAGGATGACCAATACATTTCTTGTGCGGGCTATGTAATCCCCGGCACGGATGGCCAGGACCAATTCATAGAGAGCGATAAGCCTTATCTGCAGAGCCGTTCCGGTTACGTGCAGTACGATTTGATGCAGAAGTTCTTGTTCCAGCCAACGGAAGGGGAGCAGCACGTGATTGACTTCCAACTTTCGAATACTAACGATTTCAGTCGTTACGACCGTTTGGCTGCCACCTCGGAGAAGAACGGCGTTGTTACGCCTAAGTATGCCGATTGGTACTATGGCCCACAGTTCCGTTTGATGACCGACTATCGCTATTCGGCTGAAAACAAGTTGGGCGCCGACCGCATCCGCGCAATCGTTGCCTATCAGCGTACTAAGGAGAGTCGCCATAATCGAAAGTTCAACGACCCGCTGCTTTACCATAATTGGGAGGCTGTTGATATGCTGACGATTAATACCGATTGGATCAAGGCTATTGCGAGCCATAAACTTCATGCCGGCGTCGACTTGGACTTCAGTTTCCTGCGCTCAACGGCCGAAACGGAGAATCTGGCTACCGGCGAGTCTACGGCCTACACTACGCGCTATCCCGATGGCGACAACCGAATGCATACGGCGGAAGCTTTCTTGACCCACGAATGGCGCATTAATCCGCAGTGGACTATGACCGACGGTGTGCGCCTGGGCTACGCATCGGTTTACTCCAGCGTCAAGGATCCGGTTAACTTCCCGTTCTTCGGAGGCAAAAATTCGATGAGTCGTGATAACTTTACGTACTCTCTGGCATGGGGCATCAATTATCTCCCAACCAACAGTTGGAAGTTGGCATTCTCGGCTGAGACGGCCTATCGCGTGCCGAATATCGACAATACGTCGAAGGTGTTCGATTCGAAGCTTGCAACCGTAACGATTCCGAATCCATCGTTGAAACCGGAGCAGACCGTATCGGCCGACCTGAATATTACCAAGTATCTGGGCGACCGCCTGATGTTTGAAAATGTATTCTTCTGCACCTATCTATTCGACGCTATCACTACCGGTCGCGGCACGCTCAACGGCCAAGACCGCATGGACTATCAAGGCGTCGATTGCGATATCTATACGTCGGTCAACCGCGAGCGTGCTTTCCTTTGGGGCTACTCCGGTATGCTGACCTTCAAGGCTTCGCGCAACGTGCTGTTTGACGCTTCGTTTACCTATACCTACGGACGCATCGTATCGGGCGAGGAGCATACACCGCTCGATCATATCCCGCCAATGTATGGCCGCGTCGGTACCTCATGGCTGAGCAACGACGGCAAGATTCGTTTCGATTTCTATGCCCTGTATAATAGCCATAAGTGTAAGGACAGCTACAACTTCGATGGTGAGGATAACATCGACTACGCAACCGTTAAGGGCTCGGATGGCGAAGGTACGCCGGCATGGTATACTCTTAACCTGAAGGGTAGCTGGCAGATTACCGACAAATTGCAGATTCAAGCCGGCGTAGAAAATATTCTCGATACTGAGTATCGTACGTTTGCCTCCGGCATCAGTGCCCCGGGCCGCAATATCTACGCTTCGCTTCATCTGGCCTTCTAAGATGATATAACATACCTTTACAAACATAATACACGATTAGCCCCTCGGAAATGTCAACGCTTACAGCGCAGGCATATCCGAGGGGCTTACTTTTGCAAGCAGTAAGCTAAATATTTGGTGGGGGAGTGTGTGGTTAGATGAGAAGTTTTTGCTAACTTTGCGTTTCTAATGGGCCGGTTGGCCTGCAGTTGCTATGTTGAAGAAATCCGTCATCGATAGGGAAAC
>CAZEST010000027.1:0-18436 GCA_964514745.1 uncultured Alistipes sp. | reverse complement strand
GTTTGGGCTGCAACGTTCTCGATGGGGAGAGATAGGCCGGAGGCAACGGCGTAGGCTATTTCGGGGAGATATGCCGATTGGTTGCGGCGGCCGCGGTAGGGGACCGGTGCCAGATAGGGGGAGTCGGTTTCCAGGAGGATACGGTCAATGCCAATGGTGGGCAGTACGTCGCGCAGGGCGGAATTTTTGAAGGTAAGAATGCCATTAATGCCGAAGTAGAAGTCGCCGGTTTTACGGATGCTCTCCACATCCTCGTGTGTTCCTCCAAAACTGTGGAATACTCCGCGCGGAACAGAAGGCAGCCCTGACAATACTTCCAATACTTCAGCCAATCCCTCGCGGCAATGGATGATGATAGGGAGGTCAAGCTTTAGGGCCAGCCTGCATTGCCGCTCAAAGGCTTGCATTTGTCGCTCGCGATTTTCGGGTTCCCAATAGAGGTCAATACCTATTTCGCCAACGGCGCAATATAGCCCCGGATTTGTTGTCAATTCCTGTTCGATGATGTCAACAGCATGAGTGGGATCGTCGGTGAGTTCGGTAGGGTGAATACCCATTGCCATGGAGATTTTACCGGGGAATTTTGCGGCTAATTGCTTCATTGGCTGAATTTCGGAGAGTGCATTTGCCGGAAAAATCATGTGGGTTACGCCTGCTGCAAGCGCACGCTCTACGGCCTCGGCTCCGCCGTTAGGGGTAGGCATTGGAGGGGGAAGCACAACGCCCTTCTTGGGGTGCTTGGGTTGCTCTTCCAGAAGAAAATCGTCGCAATAGAGGTGGGTATGGCTGTCAATCAGTTCCATTGAGCAGGGCTATGTTATAGGCTTTGTTGGGGTAGGAAATCGTCGGTTTATCTGAATTGGTTAATCTCCGGCATATAATCGAATCCGGCAGCAGCAAGCTTGTCGGAAAGTTCCCGGAGGTCAATATCAAGGTCATTGCAGAGCGCTTGCAGCGACTCGTATTGGTCGCGCAGCTTCATGTTAACCCAGCTCAAGAGCATAAAGGGGTCTTTAGGCATTTCTTCCATCGTAGTTCAAATATCAATGCTAAAATTTACCGCAAATTTACAAAATTACTTTCGCTCGGCAAAAAAGGCTGAAAGGTCGGGGCGGAAAAACAGTTAGGAATATTTTGGCAGAGTGGTTGGGCTGGTTTGCAAAAAAATGCGTAAATTTGTAGGTTATGTTTGACAAAGACTATTTTTCAGATATTATTGAGAAGGCTGTAGCGGATATCGACTATAGTCAGGGTCCACGTGGACTGTTCTTGCCGGTTGAATATACCCTGGAAGGTGGCGGCAAGCGCTTGCGCCCGATGTTGTTGTTGGCCTCATGCAGCGCGCTTGGCGGCAACGTTGATGCAGCCATTAATCAGGCAGTCGGCTTGGAGATGTTCCATAACTTTACGCTTTTGCATGACGACGTTATGGATAATGCCGAGGTCCGACGCGGACGTCCTACGGTCCATCGCCGTTGGAATCAGTCGGTGGCTATCCTTTCGGGCGATGCAATGCTGACGATGGCAACGCAACTCGTAGCTCGCGAAGCCGGTAGCCGATTGGAATCCATCTTGGCGCTGTTCAATAAGACGGCCATGGAGGTTTATGCCGGTCAACAGCTCGATATGGAGTTTGAGTCGCGCCACGATGTAACAATCGAAGAATATATCGAGATGATTCGTCTGAAAACGTCAGTTTTGCTGGCTTGTGCTTGCAAGATGGGAGCACTGATGGCCGGGGCAACTGAGGCGGACGCCGAGGCCATGTATCGCTATGGCGAATTGCTTGGATTGGCATTCCAACTGCAGGATGATAATCTCGATACGTATGGCGATCCGGCGTTATTCGGTAAGGAGATTGGTGGCGACATCATTAACGAGAAAAAGACCTGGCTCTGGATTAACGCGATGAATCGCGCACCAGAGCGTTTGCAGAAGGTTCTCGACCAGAAACTTACCGACTATCTGAAAGTAATAGAGATTAGAAAAATTTATGACGACCTCTCTCTGAAGGAGGAGGCCCAGGCATTGATAGAGCATTATGCTAACGAGGCTATTGCCGTACTCTCTTCGGTAAATATGCCGCACGATGCTCGCGACTTCTTTGCATCACTGGCTACCAAATCAGCTGCTCGCAGCCACTGATAATACTATATGGAGGATTACCTCTCGAAACTAAACACTCAACAACGTCAAGCGGTTGAATACCTTGACGGTCCGCAACTGGTAATTGCCGGAGCCGGCTCCGGTAAGACTCGTGTGCTGACTTATAAAATTGTCCATCTGATTGCCAAGGGCTATGAGCCGTGGCGACTGATGGCCTTAACCTTTACCAACAAGGCTGCCAACGAGATGCGCGAACGTATTCAGCAACTCGTCGGGGAGGCTACGGCCAAGCGGCTCTGGATGGGAACTTTCCACTCGATTTTCTCGCGTATCCTTCGCCAGAATGCCGACAAAATAGGTTTCCAACCTTCGTTTACCATCTACGATTCCGACGATTCGCGTGCATTAATTAAGACGATAATCCGCGATATGAACCTCGATGATAAGGTTTATAAGCCGGCGGTTGTGCAGAGCGCGATTTCTATGGCCAAGAATGCCTTGATAAGTCCCTCGCAATATGCCGCTGACCGCGAATTAATGGAATCAGATCGAAGAGCGAAACGAGGCCAGCTGGTTGATATCTATCGTACGTATCGCCATCGCTGCCAAGTTGCCGGAGCTATGGATTTCGATGACCTGCTTTACTATACCAACGTACTGTTTCGCGACCATCCGGAGGTTTGTCGGCATTATAGCGAGTTCTTTCAATACGTCTTGGTTGATGAGTACCAGGATACAAATTTTGCCCAACATTGCATAGTATCGCAGCTCTGTAAAGGGAGCCGCAACTTGACGATGGTAGGCGACGATGCTCAGAGTATCTATTCCTTCCGTGGGGCGAATATCCGCAACATTCTGAACCTGAAGAAGGCCTATCCCGACTTGCAAATCTTTAAGTTGGAACAGAATTATCGATCAACGCGCAATATCGTTGCTGCGGCCAATTCGCTTATCGACAAAAATTCGGAGCAGATCCGTAAGAACGTATTTTCGGAGAATGATTTCGGTGCGAAAATTGAGGTATGTCGTTGCTACAGCGACTTCGATGAGGCCTCGTTGGTAGCCGACCGTATTGCCCGGTTGCAGATGTCAACCCACGATTCGCTGAACGACTTTGCCATCTTGTATCGAACGAATGCCCAGAGCCGCCGCTTCGAGGAATCGCTGCGTAAGCGCCGTCTATCTTACCGCATATACGGCGGTGTGTCGTTCTATCAGCGCAAGGAGGTAAAGGATGCAATAGCCTATTTCCGCTTGGCTACTAATCCTAACGACGATGAGGCGTTGCGCCGAGTGATTAACTATCCCGCACGCGGTATCGGAGAAACTACTCTCAAGAAACTTATCCATGCAGCTATTGAGCGCGGAATAAGTATTTGGGGCGTGCTTAACGATACGGCCGACCTGAATGTAAATTCCGGCACGCTGAAAAAACTCGATGGGTTCCGCGAACTGATTCAGAATTTCAATCGCCTGAACGCTGAAGGCGTTGATGCCGCTCAGCTTACCCGCTCAATCTATATCCGTACGCGCATCCTAACATCGTTGATTACGGATAATACTCCAGAAAGCATCTCTCAGCAAGAGAACTTGATGGAAATGCAGAAGAACGTAGAGGAGTTCGTGGCCGGCCGATTGGAGGAGGGAAATGAAGCTGTTTCGATGACCGACTTCCTGGCGGAAGTGTCGTTGGCAACAGACCAGGATGAGAAAGATACATCCAAGGAGCGCGTTACGTTGATGACGGTTCACGCGGCCAAGGGCTTGGAATTTAACAACGTAGTAGTCGTTGGCGTAGAGGAGGAACTATTTCCGTCGTCGATGGCTTGCGATTCGCTTCAGGCTATCGAGGAGGAGCGCCGATTGCTTTATGTAGCAATTACTCGTGCAAAAAAATTCTGTATGCTCTCTTATGCCTCATCGCGCTATCGCAACGGTCAGACCATGGTAACCCGTCCGTCGCGCTTCTTGCGCGATATTGATCCGCAATATTTGAAGATGATTCAGGGCTCGGATATCGATGATAGTTCAAGGATTAATCCGCTGGATAATTATCGCGAGTCGTACCATAGTTCCAGTTCTGCAGGCAGGTTGTTTAATCCATCGCAACGTCCGGCTTATCCCGACCATAAAACCTCGGCAACCGGTGGCGGTTGGCTGAAGCGGCGCGAAGACTCCAGTCAGGTTGAAAAAGCGGAGCCGACAGGTGGAGGGGAGGCAGGCGAATTTATTTTGCATGATGTCTCCGAGCTCTATAGCGGTTTGAAAATCTGGCATGGCAGGTTTGGGCAAGGCGTAATTGATGACGTCGATGACAATCCGGCCGGTGCAAAAATTATCGTAACCTTTAAAGGCGCAGATCGGAAGACGCTATTGCTCCGTTTTGCCCGTTTTAAAATACTAAAGTAACTTCTTATATCTCGATATATCTCAATGGAAGCACAAAATAAAATATCAACACCATACTATATCGTCTACGAAGCGAAACTTCGCAGAAATCTCGACTTGATTACCGATGTAGCTCGTCGGGCCGGGGTAGAGATTATTATGGCGTTTAAGGCGAATGCTTTATGGCGTTCGTTCTGGGTTATGCGCGAGTATGACGTGCATTTTACCGCTTCCTCTCTAAATGAATTGCGCTTGGGCAATGAGGAGCTGGGCGTTCTGGGCCATTCCTATTGCCCGGCATATACGCCGGCTACGATTGGACAGTATCTCAGTGGTAGTAGCCACCTGACATTTAATTCGCTGAGCCAGTTTGCGCGTTACAAGGATGTTCTCGACAGCTTCAACCGCGAGGCTATCGAGACCGGCCAACACACCGTGTCGGCCGGGTTGCGTGTCAATCCCAGTTGCTCGGTGATTGAAACCGATATCTATAATCCGGCTCTGCCCGGTAGCCGCTTCGGAGTGGTGGCCGCTGACTTGGGCGAGAGTTTGCCCGAAGGTATTGAGGGATTGCATTTCCATCAGCTATGCGAATCAAGCAGCTACGATTTGGAGAAGGTGCTTAATGCCTTTGAAGAGCAGTTTGGCAAGTATCTTTCCCAGGTAAAGTGGGTCAATATGGGTGGCGGCCATCTGATGACGCGTGAGGGCTATGATATCGATCATCTCGTTGGACTTCTGCAGCAGTTCCGCAGTCGTTATCCTTGGCTAAAGGTAATAATGGAGCCGGGCAGTGCTTTTACCTGGCGCACCGGCGATTTAATTACATCTGTTGTTGATGTGGTTGAAAATCAAGGGGTAAAGACTGCGATCATAGATGCATCGTTTGCTTGCCATATGCCTGATACGCTTGAAATGCCTTATCAACCGGCTATTACCGAATCGAAGCCCGATGGGGAGTTTGTTTATCGCCTTGGCGGTAACTCCTGCTTGAGTGGCGATTTTATGGGTGATTGGCATTTCGACCACCCCCTGCAGGAGGGCGAACGGTTGACATTGGAGGATATGAACCATTATACAACCGTGAAAACCAACATGTTTAACGGTATTTCTCATCCGTCGATGATTCTCTGTCGACGCGGCGGACAGTTGGAATTGCTGCGTGAGTTTACTTACGCCGACTATAAGCAACGTATGGATTAGGCCTATTAACACAACGATATTCATGACAAACTCAGAGATAAAATATTCCGTAATTGTACCTGTCTACAATCGCCCCGGCGAGGTAGACGAGTTGCTTAACAGCCTGGATAAACAGACGGCTCACAATTTTGAGGTAATCATCGTTGAGGATGGCTCAACGGTGCCTTGCGATACGATTGTTGAGATGTATGCGGCTAAGGGCTTGAACGTAAAATATTTTGCAAAGGAGAACGAGGGCCGTTCGATTGCACGCAACTATGGTTTGGAGCGGGCAGTTGGCAGCGTAATGATTTTCTTTGACTCTGATTGCGTTATCCCGGCCGATTATTTCTCGAAACTCGAAAAGATGAGTAAGGCAAGGCCATTCGATGCTTTTGGAGGGCCTGATGCTGCCGACAGCTCGTTTACTACAACTCAGAAGGCTATTAATTTTGCAATGACATCGTTCCTTACTACGGGCGGAATCCGTGGAGGACGTGTTAGCCTGGAAAAGTTTACGCCTCGCACGTTTAACATGGGTTTTACTCGCGAGGTCTACGAGAAGGTAGGGGGCTTCCGCGAGATGTTCTCGGAGGATATTGATATGTCAACCAGAATCCGCTTGGCCGGCTTCACTATCGGTCTGTATCCCGATCTGGAAGTTTACCATAAGCGCCGCGTTGATTTCTGCAAGTTCTTACGTCAGGTTTATGTCTTCGGTATGTCGCGCATAACGCTTAAATTGCTCTATCCGGATTCGCTGAAGCTGGTCCACTGTCTGCCGGCCGTGTTCGTCCTCGGCGTTGTAGCCATGATAGTGTTGGCTCTGACGGTAAGTCCTTGGTGGCTTGCGCCGCTTTTCCTGTATCTTTTTGCGATATGGCAGTCGGCCTTGACATCGACGGGTTCGTTGGTAATAGCTCTGAAGGCAATTCCGGCATCGTTGATTCAGCTGGGAGGCTACGGATGTGGCTTCCTGAAGGCCTACTTCGTAAAGATTATCTGTGGGCGCGGACGCAATGTTGAAGAGGAAATTGCTATGCGTAAAGGTAAATAGAGAAATCTGAAAGATTATGGAGGAGTTGACGAAAAAGTTGACGATGCACGATTTGACCGATGACGAGAAGCCTCGCGAAAAGGCTTTGAAGCAGGGATTAAATGCGCTTACGGATGTGGAGCTCTTGGCAATTCTGCTGGGATCGGGCATACCGGGTAAATCGGTGCTTGACTTGAGCAGGGAGATTCTTAAAGACAACGAGAACCGACTGGCTTATCTGTCGAGGAAATCAATCCCGGAATTGGTCAAAAAGTATAAAGGAATGGGCACGGCTAAGGCTACTTTGCTGGTAGCAGCGATGGCTTTCGGAGCGCGTGCGCAGGCTGATATGCAGATTCAAGACCCTCAGATAACTACCTCCGAAACGGTCTACTCTTATATGCGTAGCCGCCTGGAACGGCTTAATAACGAGGAATTTTGGGTATTACACTTGAATAGGGCAAACCGCTTGCAGTCGGTTGAACAAATCAGCCGTGGAGGTCAGTCGCAGACAGCGGTTGACGTAAAATTGATTGCAAAAAGCGTGATTGACCGCTTGTCGGCCGGCATAATCATTTGTCATAATCATCCGTCGGGCAACATGAATCCCAGTGGGCCTGACGATAACATAACCCGTCGTATCGTTGAGGTATGCAAGCTTATCGATGTTACGGTGCTTGACCATGTAATTGTAGGGCCGACAGGCTATTATTCCTATCGCGACAATGGCAGATTGTAGAACGAATTAACCATTTTTGAATTATGAGTAAATTAGGCGAACGAACTTACGGACTAATTGGCTACCCGCTGATTCATTCTTTTTCAAAGACCTACTTCAATCAGAAATTTGAAGCAGAAAACATAAATGCTCGTTACGAAAATTTCGAGATACCTTCGATTGATATTTTGCCTAGTTTGTTGGAGTCGCATCCGGCAATCTCTGGCATGAATGTAACGATTCCCTATAAGGAGAAGGTTATCCCTTACCTTGACGATATTGACCCGTTGGCAGCTCGCGCTGGAGCCGTCAATGTAATCAAGATTATTCCCGGTAAGAAGGGCAAATTGCTTGATAATAAGCGATTGATCGGATGCAATAGCGACGTTGCCGGTTTTACCGATTCAATCCGTCCGCTGATTAACGACGAACGTCGGAAGGCGTTGGTTTTGGGAACCGGCGGCGCTTCCAAGGCCGTATGCGTTGGGCTGGATATGCTCGATGTGCAGCCGCAGCTGGTTTCACGCACGAAGCGTCCGGGCGTGCTGACCTACGACGAACTTACGCCGGAGATTATCGCTGAGCATAAGGTCATCGTCAATACAACTCCGCTGGGGATGTATCCCCATATGGATGAGGCTCCCGACCTGCCTTATGAGGCGTTGACGCCGGCCCATCTTTGCTACGATTTGCTCTACAATCCCGATGTTACGCTGTTTATGCGTAAGGCTTCGGAGCACGGAGCTGAGGTGAAGAATGGCCTGGAGATGTTGCTCTTGCAGGCGTTCCTCTCTTGGGAGATTTGGAACAGCAATGAAGGTGCCTATTAGAGAAGCAGCTACCCAAAGTAGATATTTCAATTTGATAAACCAATAATTATCTTTTAAACACAATGCAGAAAGCAGCACTGCCGATTTATATTGCGGCAATTTTAATTATCCTGATACCGTTTAAGGCGTTTGGCCTTGACGACTTTATCTCACCGGCTATTGCCCTGTTCGCCGGATTAATTTTCGCACTGATTTTTCCGATGCCTCTTCCAAAATTCAATAAGAAGGGTTCGAAGTATCTGCTTCAGGCATCGGTAGTTGGCTTGGGCTTTGGTATGAATGTTACCGAGGCATTAAAATCGGGCGCTCAGGGTATGACCTTCACTATTGTCTCCGTTATAGGCGTAATGGTATTTGGCGTTATGCTGGGCTATATGCTTCATATCCAGCGCAAAACGGCCTATTTGATTTCGTCGGGTACGGCTATCTGTGGCGGTAGCGCTATTGCAGCGGTAGGTCCGGTTGTGAAGGCCGATGACCATGAGATGGCTGTTTCGCTCGGCGTGATTTTTATCCTGAACGCTATCGCGCTGTTCATCTTCCCTCCGATTGGCCATTACTTCGACATGAGTCAGACGCAGTTCGGTACATGGGCGGCTATTGCTATCCACGATACCTCGTCGGTAGTTGGTGCGGGAGATGCTTATGGCCCGTTGGCCTGCCAGACGGCTACGCTGATTAAGTGTACGCGTGCGCTTTGGATTATTCCGTTGGCCTTCGTAACGATGTTCCTATTTCGCGATAAGGATTCAAAGGGAGTATCAATTCCTTGGTTTATCTTCCTGTTTGTGTTGGCGATGGTCATCAATACTTACCTGATTGCGCCCTACTTCGGTGAGGAGAATCCGTTCTCAACCGTGATTGTTTATATCGCTAAGAAGCTGTTGGTTGTTACGCTGTTCCTGATCGGCGCAGGCCTGTCAATCGGCATGATTAAGAAGGTTGGCTTTAAGCCGTTGCTGCTTGCCATCCTGCTTTGGATTATCATCGGCGTAAGTAGCTTCTTCGTTGTTATGGCAACTATTCCGGCTGTGTAAATTAATCTTACAATGATTGCGTAAACCATGTCAGCCAATCGCCGACATTTATCGGAAATACCGCTTTTATTCCCTGCTATAGGGATGGCAATGGGAATTGCTTTGCCGGTATCTGTCGATTCAATGCCGACATGGGGATGGTTTGCGGTCATTGTTATCGCTATCTTGGCGGGGATGCATTTGAAGCGTCCTCGCCTTGTTTTGTCGCTGCTGGCCGCTCTATTGGGTTATGCTGCAATGTTGGTTGCAGCGCCTGATACGGTTGCGGTAGGAGCGCAAGCGCGAGTTCGTGGTGTGGTAATCGAAAACAGCGATTACGGAACGTTGCAGCGGCTGGTTGTCAGAGAATCGGCTAATCGCAGGTATGCCGTTTCGCTTTATGATTATAAATATACGGTAGAGGAGGGGGATAGCGTTTGCTTTGCCGGATGGTTACTTCCGGCAGTACGCGAAACGTCTGTACCTGACGAAAAAAATGGGGCGCATTATGCGCTGACGCGCTATATATCGGCCGGAGTAGTGCCAACTGATGGAAATTTCGAGATTACCTCGGAAGCCGGAGGCGTTAGGGGTTGGCTCAATCGTGTTAGAAACTCCATGTTGGAGTTGATTCGGTATAGCGGCCTATCGCAGCCGGCTGCTAATTTCTTGTCTGCAATTCTATTGGGGGAGGATGCTGTAGATAGCGATTTGCGCCGGGATTTTTCGCAGGCAGGCCTGTCGCACGTGTTGGCCTTGAGTGGTACCCACGTCTCGGTAATAGCCTTGCTGATTGCTATACTATTCTTTCCGGTAGAGATGGCCGGTAGCAGGCGTTCGCGAATAGTGTTGACGATAGTTCTGTTATGGGGCTTTGCTGTTTTGACGGGAATGTCGCCATCGGTGGTTAGAGCTGTAGTTATGGCCACCTTCCTATTGATTGGCAGGGTATTAGGCCGAGCAACGTCATCGCTTAATTCCTTGTGTGCTGCCGCTATGTTCATTCTGTTGTTTGATCCGACTGCTATTTTTATGCCCGGTTTTCAGCTTTCGTTCTGCGCGGTCATTGGTATTATGCTGTTTATGCCTATGGTTCAGGAATGGTTGTTGCGATTCCGGTTGTTCCATCAGCATTGGGCTATGGTTACGGCGCAAGCGGTTGCTTTGCCTATTGCAGCCGTTGTTGCAACCGGCCCGTTAGCGGCCTTGCATTTCCATTCATTCCCGATATGGTTCCTTCTGGCAAATCTCCCGATTGCTGTGCTCTTGCCGTTGGTTTTAATCGGAGGAGTAATATTACTGGTGCTTACGGGCATGAACATTGGAGCCGGTTTTTTAGCCGAAACGTTAACCCGGTTATATGAATTAATTGCGACGATTGCCGAGCAAACCGCAATGTTGCCGGGCAATAATTCGGGCAGTGGGTTGTATTTCTCTGCGTGGATTTTATTACCGCTATATGGGGCTATTTTCCTGCTATGGTTGTCGTGGAATAATGGAAGCAAGGCCTCTCTTTATCGGGGGATGATATTGCTGATTGCGTCGCTGTTGTTGTTGCCGATAGCGCGAGGACGGTATGCTCAACGCGAAACGTTTGCATGGCACGAAGGGAAAGCTGTCGGTCTTATTTGCCGTGAAGGAGAGCGAGTGTATTTAGTGACGGATGCTGCCCCAAAGTATTACCCCGAAATTGAGCAGAGGTTGAACGTCAGGCTGGAGGATTACCTGGGGAAACGTAGTGCTGAATTTATGGGGATAGTTGCCGACTCGCTGTCGTTGCCCAATATAGAAATTCGCAAGGCCGTTTGGCATGTGAGTGGGAATAATTACTATTTGCTGCGCGATTCGGTTAGCGATGAATTGAAGGCCGCTTTGTCGGTGGCCGATACGAAGCGCCGGTCTGCAGGCGTTGATTACCTGGTTGTGAGCTCCGGATTTCGGGGCGATATTCTTGCGGTAGCTGAGCTATTCCCAAATGATACAATCATTTTGTCGGCCTCGCTTCCTCCACAGCGCCGTCGGCGATATGCCGCGCAACTACGCGAGGCACCCCGGCCGTATACGCTCAATTTGCATTATAGCGGAGCGGCTAGTAAGGGAAGGCCTTGACGGAAATATGGGGCGGAGTAGTCGCGAGGGCGAAGAATTGTTTCATCGCAAACAACGAGGTCGAGGTCTATAGCTACGGCTTTCGTCTCGGATTGGCGAATTCGTCCGTTGGCGGTCTCGTAGTCCTTTAGTATGGTGTTGAGTTGACTCGGGGAAAGCTCGGTTGAGATGATCGCAATCGCGTTGGTATAGCGAGGCGCAGATGCGTCCTTTACATCGGGTGTAGAGTAGGTTGGGGTTGCTTCAATGAGTGTGAACTCAGTGGCAAGCCATTCAATAGCTTTGGCTAATTTGAGCTCACCTTCCGGAATATTGCTGCCTAATGAGATGGTAACGCGGTGCATAAACTAATGAAATATGGCTGGGGTTGCTGACTGAGTTCCTCTGATAGGATAATTAATCTTGTGGAACTCCTTTAAGGCTCAGGCTAATACGCTTACGGTCGAGATCTACCCCGATAACCTTTACCTTCAGTTGCTGGCGAAGTTTCAGCAGTTCGGCCGGATTGCTAACTCTGTGGTCAGCCATCTGCGAAACGTGGATTAAGCCGGAAACGTGTACACCAAGGTCAATAAAGGCTCCGAAATCGGTTATGTTGTTGACAATTCCGGGGAGAATCATACCTTCGCGAAGGTCGGAAATCTCATGAACCGTATCGTCAAAAGCAAACTCCGTAGCTTTTTCGCGTGGATCACGACCGGGTTTGCGAAGTTCTGCAATGATATCTTCCAGGGTTGGCAAGCCGATGTTGTCCGTTACGTAGCGGTTGAGGTCGATGGAGTCTAGCAGCGATGTATCCTTGATTAATTCGGTTAGCGAGTGGCCTGAGTCTGCTGCCATCTGTTTGACAATCTCGTAACGCTCGGGATGTACGGCCGTGTTGTCCAGTATGTTGTTGCTGCACCGCACGCGCATAAAGCCGGCACATTGTTCGTAAGCCTTCGGGCCGAGGCGCGGCACCTTCAGCAGAGCTGCCCTTGACTTGAAATCACCATGCTCGGCACGATAGCTGACAATGTTTCCGGCCAGCGTATCGCCGATGCCTGATACGTAGGCCAGCAACTGGCGAGAGGCAGTATTAATATCTATGCCTACCGAGTTAACGCAGCTCTCAACGGTCATGTCGAGCTGTCGCTTTAAGCGCGATTGGTCTACGTCGTGTTGGTATTGGCCAACACCGATTGACTTGGGATCGATTTTTACTAATTCTGCTAAGGGGTCCATTAGTCGACGACCGATGGAGACGGCTCCGCGCACCGTAACATCATACTCTGGAAATTCATCGCGAGCAACTTTTGATGCGGAATATACGGAAGCTCCATCTTCGCTGACAACGAAGATTTCAACCTTATGGGGATATTGTAGTGAGCGCAGGAAGCTTTCGGTTTCGCGCGAGGCGGTTCCGTTGCCGAGGGCAATGGCTTCAATGCCGAATTGCTCTACCAGTTTCAATACGCGTTTGGATGCGTCGAGAACGTAATTGCGTGGGGGCGTAGGGTAGATGACGTCGTGATAGAGCAGATTGCCGTTGGCATCCAGACATACAATTTTGCACCCCGTACGGAAGCCGGGGTCTACGCCCATTACCGGTTTTGCCCCCAACGGTGCGGCCAGAAGCAGTTGATGGAGGTTGGCGGCAAACGTAGCAATCGCGGCAGTGTCGGCCTTCTCTTTTGCCAGGGCCTCTATCTCCGTAGTGATCGATGGTTTAATGAGTCGGCGATAGGAATCGCTAACTGCATTGGCCACAATTTGAGCCGATGCCGGCTTAGCATCGTTGCGTTGGAAATTATGTTGGAGGCGGTCAATGATTGCATCGTCATCAACCGTTAGCGTAACCTTCAGAAAACCTTCAGCCTCGCCTCGACGCATTGCAAGGTAGCGATGAGATGAGCAGCGAGCCAGCGGTTCGTCAACGTTGAAGTATGATTGATATTTGCCGGCCTCCTCGATTTTGGATTTTACTACCTTTGAGGTTATATGGGCAGATCGGCTGAAACGATTGCGAACGTTTTGGCGTGTGCGTTGGTCTTCGCTAACCCATTCTGCGATGATATCGGATGCTCCGGCGATAGCTGCTTCGGCATTCTCTACCTTTTCCGATAGATATTTGGTAGCGGCATCATTCGGATTTGCACATTTCTGCGACATGATGATTTTTGCCAGCGGTTCCAGTCCGTTTTCGCGAGCGATCTGTGCGCGAGTACGTTTCTTGGGCTTGAACGGGAGGTAAATATCTTCCAGCACTGCCGGATCGTAGGTCTCGTCGATCTGTCGGTGAAGCTCCGGCGTTAGTGCGCCCTGAGCCTCAATGGTTTGCAGGATATATATTTTTCGGTCGGCCAATTCGCGCAGTGCGTCGAATCGTTCCGAAATATTGAAAATTGCAACTTCATCCAGTCCGCCGGTAGCTTCTTTGCGGTAACGCGATATAAACGGAATTGTAGCCCCTTCAGCGAGCAATTTGAGCGTAGCGTTAACTCGTTGCTCCGGGATATTCATCTCGCGGGCTATAATTTGTTGAATGGATGAGGTTGTAGACATAAGGAATTGCGATTTAGAATAGCAAGATGTGATTGCCGTTAATTCTTATTGTGGAGGGTAAACGTTGTGACCTCCGGTGTTGCTCCCAAGCGCATAGGCATCCCAACCGTGCCGATGCCGATATTTACATAGAGCTGATGGCTGTTATCCTCGTCGGCATACAGGCCGCCCCACGTCTTGTAGCGCCATGCAGCCGGCGATAGGCCGCAGATTTCAATCTGCATAGCGTGGGTATGTCCGGCAAGGGTTAAATCAACTTTGGCATCCTTGTTGCCGGAGATTGAATCTACCCAATGTGCCGGATTATGTGAGAGCAAAATCTTTGTGTTGTTATCGTTGAGGTTGGGGTAGGCTTTTGTGAGTGAGCCGTAGACATGGAAGGGAGGGTCGCCGATGTTCTCCACACCAATCATGGCTATCGAATCATTGCCGCGCTTAAGCCAAACTGTTTCGTTGAGCAGCAAGCGTATGCCTGTTTGGTTGTAAGCATCATACAGACGCTCCATATTGTCGGCTTTATCGGCCTGATTCTTCCAGGTCATGTAATCGCCGTAATCGTGATTGCCGAGAATTGCAATAACTCCGTCGGGAGCTTTGAGTCGGCTCAATACGTTGATAAACGGCTCGATTTCGTTGGTCTGACGGTTTACGATGTCTCCGGTGAAGACAATCATGTCGGCATCGATAGCATTGATATGGTCGACGAGCCTACTAACATAGCTGGTATCGTTGCCGTAGGTGCCGCAATGTAGGTCGGAGAACTGTACGATTCGGTATCCTTCAAAACTACGGGGTAGATTAGCGATCTCAATATCTACCTGCTGATCTTGGATAGTAAAGCGATTGATAGCCGCACCCCACCATGTTGCTACGAACATTATCGCAGCAATGGCAATGCCGGCAATGGTTAGCGATTTGCATCGCTTTTTGCCAAATAGCCCGGGAATTGCTGCTATAAGATCGAAGATAAAGGCTACCAGCTTCGGAATTGCTACTGTCCCGAAAGAGAACAGCAGCCACATCTTTGTCAGCAAAATACTGTTGTCGCCTTGACGCGCAGGTAAGATAATACCGGCAATCAGAATCAGGTCTAGAACTATGGCGCTCCATAATTGAAGCCGTCCCCATAAGCGTGGGTTATGGGTGCGACAAACTGCTTGACGGTAGATATACCAATCAATCGCAATAAATATAATCAGTATTGCTAAGAGAAACAGGAGGGAGACTCTCATCGGACTCGATTCTTTAGGGAATAGAAGATGACCGCGTTACTTGGCAACTTCCAGCTGGTTGCGCAGAGGATTAGCATACATCTTCAGCATTGCAGCCAGCATAAATTCGCGTTCCTCAGCTGTTATGTTAGGTAGGTCAACCTTGTCGAGCTGGCCGTTGAAGTATTTGCTGTACTCAGCTGCTTGCTCTGCAGTATATTTGTCGGCAAAGCGGTCAGACTGCTCCAAACGGTCGAACGCGTAGTAGTTGACTGGATAAATCTTGTAGTTGCTGTGGATTTCGTGGTCAATAATAGCGCAAGCTCTGCGAACAATCTCCTGCTTGTCGGTAGAGCCTACCAGTGGCTTCAACTGTTCGTTAATTTCTTTGCAGATTGCGAAATGGATGCGCCCCTTGTACTTTAGCAAACCGGTCTCCATGCTCTTGAGGTCGTCGCGTTGCGACTTCTTGAATTCCGGATCTCTCCGACGTGCCAAAAACTCAGTTGCTTTCAGATAGTCGTTGGGGTCAAACTCGTAGGAGATAGCCAGGGGTGTAATATTAACTTCCAGCAAACGCGAAGCGAGGTCGTCAACGTTGCCGTTCAGGGCCAACATCTTCAGGACGGCTTCCTGGGTAACGTCGTTAGAATCTTTCGCACGCCCTTCGCGCTGTGCAATCCAAACGGATTCTTTCTTTTGGGTAATACAATAATGAATATAGCCGCAGAGCTGTTTTGCAGCTTCGAGGGCCTTAGTTAGACGCAGATTGCGCTTAACGATGATACCTTTGTTGAGGCGCACCAGGTTTTCAATCCAATCATAGATAAGAAGGTTGTCGCCGAGGGCAATTTCCTGAGCAGGCAACCCGCGACGAATCATTACCAATCCGAGGAACGAAGCGTCGAGCACGATGTCGCGGTGATTAGAGATGAAAAGACGTGGTTGAGTAAGGTCAACCAATTCCGCACCGGAATCAGTAACTCCGGCGGTAGTGCCTTTTTCCAGTCGCAGAAGAATCTGCAACATTATGGTTTTTTGGAACTCATCCTTCCCGGAGAGATTCCTCAAGGTTTTTGTGAGTTCATTGAAATCAGTGCCCGGCAGAATGTACTGTATCGCATTTTTAAACCCGGGGTCTTCAATGAGCTGCTCCATTTTCTCGGCGAATTGCTCGTCGTCGTAGGGGGCTATATCTTTGTATTCCTCTGCTATCATGATTAAAAGGTTGGTAGAGGATGGTCAAAATGTCATCCGTAGATACTCTGGAGAGAGTCCCTTTGGGGGATATGCATGGCAAAGTTAACGAAAATAGTAGAGTAATTAAAGCTTTTTGGTTTTAATCTCTATGCTTTTAGCGAAATTTAAGGAACGAGAGTGGGGGCGCTTGACGAATATAACGAGGCTAAGTCGAGCTGTGCCTGACTTAGCCTCGCGGTTAATTAGAAGTTGAATGACTCAAGCTTGAGAGCGCCACAGCGTTCCATAATACCTACATTTTCGGCAAATTCCGGAGTTGCAGAGTGCTTGTCGAGGACGGCTTGATTAGCCCATGTTTCGCAAATCATGAATACGTCCGGACGGGTTGCGCTCGTAAAAACATCGTAGGCGATGTTGCCTTCATGTTTCAGAGACTTTTCGGTGAGCGATTTTGCTGCAGCTAATGCTTCGGAAAACTCAGCTGCGCTGTTTGCTTGAAAGAAGCAGTTTAAACGTATCATATTAATAGATGTATTAGAGTTTTTACAAAGTTAGCATATAATTTTTGAATAAACAAGTTGAATTATTATTCATAAAATGATTGAATATTCAGAATTTATGCTTAACTTTGCAGTTGAATAATGAATAAATATACAGAGATTAGCCATTCTTTATAATGGAAAAAGCTGAAAGACAAGAGATTATCCGCAATATTATCGGCAAGCAGCCGATCCTTTCGCAGGAGGAGCTTAAAACTCATTTGCTTAATGCCGGATTAAAGGTTGCGCAGGCAACTTTGTCGAGAGACATTAAGGAGATGGGTATTGCTAAAACAGCTGAGGGCTATCATTTGCCTCCTCAGTTTGGCGGTTTTGTCGGGAAAAAATCTGCAAAGCCCGGTCACGGAGGCTCAAAACCTGTTCCTGCCAATAGCGTTAAGGGGTTGGAATTCGGCATTGGTTTAGCCGTAATGCGGACCACTCCGGGGCATGCCAGCATGGTTGCTTCGATTATTGATTCGGCTCAATTAGCCCCGGTGATGGGCACGATTGCCGGCGACGATACAATACTGATTATGCTTCGCCCGTCGTTCACTACAGCCCAGACGTTTGATGCTCTAGAATCGTTGGTCGACGGCTTGCCGCAGCCTTACAGTGCAGAATAATGGTTAACATATCTCTAATAAACCGATTAAAGTTTCTAAGGAAAAATATATTAAACACCGAGATGGAAGATTTTACAGTGGAAATCGCTTCAGAGAAGCATCTGAAGTATGTAAATGAGATTCTCACCACAATCGAAGCCGCTACCAAGGTGCGCGGCACCGGCATAGCAAAGCGTCGCCCCGAATATGTTGCTCAAAAGATGAAAGAGGGCAAGGCTATTATCGCTATGAAGGGGGATGTCTTTGTTGGCTTTTGCTACATTGAATCATGGAGCCACGGCGAGTTTGTTGCCAACTCCGGACTGATCGTTAAGAGCGAATATCGCGGTCACGGACTTGCAAAGCGTATTAAGCAAAAGGCGTTTGAACTGAGTCGTACGCTTTTCCCAAAGGCAAAGATTTTCGGCCTGACAACCGGCCTGGCGGTAATGAAAATCAATACCTCATTGGGCTACGTACCGGTAACTTTCAGCGAGTTGACCGATGACCCTACATTCTGGAAGGGTTGTGAAAGCTGCATCAACTATGATGTACTTACCCGCAATAATTGCACTCGTTGCCTCTGTACGGGTATGCTTTACGATCCTGCAAAACATTAATCAATCTCCCCAACATCAAAATATACGTAAACAGTCATGGACAAGAAGAAAGTTGTTGTAGCCTTCAGTGGCGGTCTCGATACCAGTTTCACCGTTATGTACCTCGCCAAGGAGAAGGGTTATGAAGTATATGCCGCTTGCGCTAATACCGGCGGATTCAGCCCTGAGCAGTTGGCTGAAAATGAAAAGAATGCTTACCTGCTCGGTGCCAAGGCTTACGTAACGCTCGACGTTATGCCGGAATACTACGAAAAGAGTATCAAGTATATGATTTTCGGCAACGTACTGCGCAACGGTACGTATCCCATCTCCGTATCCAGTGAGCGTATCTT
>CAZEST010000026.1:0-18460 GCA_964514745.1 uncultured Alistipes sp. | reverse complement strand
TCATCGTAAACCTGCCGGCCAATCTCCAGCGCTTTTTGTTGATAGACCAACGCCTCGGCATACTTCCCCTGACAAGTATATGCTTCGCCTATGTTGTGGTAACACCCAATGGCATCTTCATTAACTTCCCCATTCACCTGCATGTAAACATCCAACGCCTTCATGTAATATTCTAATGCTGTAGAATATTGTCCGGCCTTATGATGAGCAGATCCGATATCATCATAGCAGACTGCCACATAGCGATTCACGCCACCATCTTGCTGCAAAGCAATTTGCAACGACTTCTCGAAATACGTCATTGCTCTATCATTGTCGGCCAAATAATTCATGATAAAGATGCCCGCCGATAATTGCCAATCTAGGTTGAGCGAATCCAGGGCAGCCCGCTTAGTAATGTAGTAAGCAGCTGAATCTGTTAAGAATCGCATCTTACAGATTTCAAAATGGCTTTCATAGTCAGCGGCCAAATCTGCAAGTGTCTTCTTTGCATAAGCCGTGCTCTGCTCTAATTCCTCTTGAGCCAGAGCCATCTCCTTTCGGCGAGCGTCGTTAGCTCGAAGTAGGCTGAAATAATCCTCCGTACGTTGGTTCAAATCGCCTTTCGAGCGTAGCAACGAATCGGCTCGCAGGAGTTCACCATTGAGGATACACTCGTTAATCTGAATGTTGAATTCATCCATCTGGTCAAAGTCGGTCTTAGCATAGCGTTCAGCCATTTCGCTAACTAATTTCTGACTATTATCCTGATTAGCATTCAATTCCTTTACCAACTGACGGTATTCCTCCTTGGTAATGCGATTTTCTTCCTTCAGTTTTTCAATCTCGTCGCGCTTTTGCTTCAGCTGTTTCTCCAGATTTTTGCGGATTTTCTGTTCGTTCTCGAACTTGCTATCCTCATAGGTCTGTACATCTTCCATCACCAAAATTAGAGGATCAGCGGAATAGCTGTACTGGCGCAGCGCATCACCGTCAACCAGCACATAGCCCGACTTTTTGACGCTGTTTACCGTGTACTTCGCTCCTACCACCGGGAAAGAGAACGCACCCTGATTTGCACTAACAACAGCATTACGTCCGGCAATGCTAATCGTGGCGCCGGTTAAGCGCTGTCCGTGAATAACCGTAGAGTTGGAGCCCAAGTGCCCCGGGGTCTTTACATAACCTGATTGAGTTTGCGCCCGGCCAATGCCAACGGCAAGCAAACAACCAACAATCACAAGACTTAATCGTTGCATAATTATAGTATAGTAGTTAATGAATGAATTGTTTCTGTAAACCGAAGGAGAGCTATGGTGTTGGATCTTCGGAAGAAGTGACGCCATCGAGTTTCAATAGTCGGCCGGTAATCTCGTCATACAGGTCGGCTCGCATCGAAAGGGTCATGCTGCAAGAGTTATCGAACGTTTGACTTACGATATCAACTTCCGAAGATTTTACAATCTTCATCACATCGTTCATTGCAAGGTAAGGAAACGTAAAATCAAACGTCTGTTTCCGGTGACACTCGATAATCTCCCCCTCCTCGATTGCCAAGCGAGCGGCTTCGCGATACGCTGCAATCAGTCCGGGCGTACCCAACTTGATGCCACCAAAATATCTAACAACGATGATTACTACATCCGTAATATTGTAAGAGTTAATCTGCCCGAGAATCGGCTTACCGGCCGTGCCGGATGGCTCGCCGTTATCGCTCGACAAGAAATCCAGTCGATCCGCTCCGAGCATAAATGCCCAGCAAACATGGCGCGCATCGAAATATTCCTTTGAAATTCGTTTTACCTCCTCACGGGCCTGTTCGCGCGACTCTACCGGAATAGCGAAACTGATAAATCTGCTACGCTTTTCTGTAAAGACCGCCTTCGTCGCCGTCGCTAATGTATAGAATGTATCCATTTTATAATCTCTTGTTGCCGGTTACTTCCATGTACCTTATTCAGTAGGCAACGCTGCTCTGGGGAATGCATCAATCATCGACTTCGGGGTTGCATTCAAAATCTTAATACCTCGCGCCTCGGCATAGCGCTGAATCCTATGGTATGACCGGAACGCTATCATCATGCTCTCCAGCACTTGATGCAACGGATGGCGCACATATTCCTGCTTTACTCTTGCCTCCTCCTTCGCATCCTCCTTATAGAAATGGGGCTGAATCGAGACTACTTCATTGCGCTCATTTACCGACAATGTTTGCAGCCAAGAATGATCGGCACCCAGCAAATAAATCCGGTCGTAGCCGAGCCTTATTCCGGTCATGATTGACGGAATCATTACGTTGCGCGGACGAGGCATGCCCAATCCCTTATCAAACATCTTGTTTTCAAACCACTCGAAACCCTCAACCGCTACGAAGTTAAACGTCGCAATCGTTAAGTTAGGGTTGTTAAACAATGATTGTTTGGCGCGAGCCTTCGCCGGGATAAACAACGTCATCGGAAACTCTATCTTATTCAGATTCGCTATCAGCTTAGAAACGTTCTGATCGGTCAACGCCTTATCGAAGAAGTGAGGATCGGCCAGCAAATAATAATTAGGCTGCAGCTCAAAAAATTCAGCGGAATTGGCAGCAAAGTTAACAGCAAGAGTATCAGCTCGCTTAAGCAATTCCATATCCTCTTGCAAGTTCTTTCGCAGCGACGGGCCATTACCCAAAATAATCAATGGTCGGCCATCGCGAGGCTCGCCCTTCAACGTAGCTACCGAACCCTGCAAAGCCAGTCGGCAACAGCTCTTTAACGTATTGCCCACAGCGCCGAAAAATCCTGCTATCTTATTAGTTGCTGAATCGTTCATTATGTAGAATATCCTATTTTTATGCAAACTTAAGAAAAAACGAGGGAATTACATCCTTGTTTCGTATAAAAATAGTAAATTTGCATCTAAATGAGATACTAATGGCCGAAAAAAGCGTAATAAAAATAGATTTGGATGCGGTGCTCCAAGCCCGTATTCCCGGAATCTATAAATATATTCCGCGGTGCGCCGTGGAATGGCTTAAGCGCACGGTATGTCAAGACCAACTAAATCAGTTGCTTGAGGAGAATGCCGGGCTGGAAGGCGCTGACTTCTGCCGTGGTGTACTGAAATCGCTCAACATATCGGTGAAAGCACAATATGAGGAGCAACTTCCGCCGGCTGAGAATCGACGAGTGCTATACGTCAGTAACCACCCGTTAGGCGGACTCGACGGCATGGCCCTGATTGACTACGTACAACGGCGTCATGGAGGCAACGTTTACTTCGTAGTAAACGATCTCCTGTCGGCCATAAAACCTTTGGAAAGCGTTTTCTTACCAATCAACAAATTCGGCAAGCAAGATCGTAAAGCGGTAGAAGCGGTTGACGAGGCATTCATCGGCAATGACCCAATCATCATGTTCCCTGCCGGAATGGTATCTCGCTTACGCAAAGTTCCCTTCAAAGGAAAACGACGGAAAATGGTCGTTGACCTGGATTGGAACAAAATGTTCGTCAATAAGGCTTACCAGACCAAACGCGATATTATCCCCGTATTCTTCAGCGGAGTCAACTCCAAACATTTTTACCGAATGGCCAATCTCCGCACCGGCCTGGGTATCAAGTTCAACTATGAGATGATTTACCTCCCACAGGAAATGCTGAAAATGAAGAACAGCAGTTTTACTATTTCGTGCGGAACCCCTATCTCATGGCAGATGTTGACCCCCGGAAAGGATGCTGCAGGATGCGCTCGAGCTGTCGGCGCTTACGTCTATAATATCGCACCTATTATACCTGACTCTATCCATGACGGCCAACGCCATCTGGATGAATAATAAACCAACATGGCTGAAAATATCATTGACCCGGTTTCGCCGGACAGCATACAAGCGGAGTTAACTCCTGAACGATTGCTCCGCACCACCAATAAAGGTGGCAATGAAATTTACGTAGTTGACGCCATGAGTGCCCCCAATACGATGAGGGAACTTGGCAGACTGCGCGAAATTGCATTCCGCTCTGCCGGTGGCGGTACGGGCAAGGCCTGCGACATCGACCGGTTTGACTTAATGGACCCTCCCTGTCGACAACTCATCGTATGGTCGCCGCAAGACAAGGAGATTATCGGTGGTTACCGGTTTATCCTCGGTAAGGATATCAAGATAGAAAACGGAGTACCTCGGATTGCCACATCTCATATGTTCCGCTTCTCGGAGAAATTCATAAATGAATATCTTCCACAGACGATTGAACTGGGCCGCTCGTTTGTCCGGCTGGAATATCAATCCTCGAAGGCCGGCGCTAAGGCAATTTTCGCTCTCGACAACCTTTGGGACGGATTAGGCGCACTGACGGTTGAGCATCCCGAAATACGCTATCTGTTTGGAAAATTCACGATGTATCCAAGCTACGACCGCGAATGTAGGGATATGTTGCTCTATTTTCTCAATAAGCACTTCCCCGATCCTGAGCATTTAGTTCAACCGTTCGAACCAATTCATAGTGGCAACGGTAATGGAAAATTTGACAACATGTTCCCGGGCCACGACTTCAAAGCCGACTATAAGATTCTCAACACGGCTATTCGAGAGCACGGCATAAATATTCCGCCACTGGTAAACGCCTACATGGGCCTAAGCCCTACGTTGAAGATCTTCGGCACGGCCATCAACGATGAGTTTGGCAACGTTGAAGAAACCGGCATCTTCCTGACAATCTCCGACGTTTACGACGAGAAGAAAGAGCGCCATATCAACTCTTATCATAAAGACATCTAAGCATCGCTTTATCAATAGTCATGAACAGTTACCATAGCCTCGCCGCAAGCTTGCTGGTCCTTCTGACAGGGCTCGGAGCACAAGCCAATGATTCCGGTTCTGCCTCCATGGAATCGGCCCAAGCCGTTGCATCCTCGGCCCAATCCGTTCAGCCTGCAGCAACGGCAAAAACCGGCTATGGCATAAACTATTCGATTGAAGGAATTTTTGCAGCCGGCAACGGCAACTTTGCCCCCTATTATATTGCATCAAACAACCACGGCATTCTAACGCAGAGCAAGGATGCTCTGCTCCGACTCAGCCTTCACCGCGACACCGACCAAAGCAAGCGTTTCAGCTACGGCTTCGGAGTTGACATGCTGACAGGCTACAGCAACTCTACCGACTATCTTCGCTATTCAGCCGAAAATCTTACGGGTAGCGTAGCCGTCAAAAACGGCTATCTTGCGCCTCACAGCGAACACCCCTCCCGGATATGGCTTCAGCAACTCTATGGCGAAGTACGCTACCGCGGTGTCTTTCTAACGGTTGGTATGAAGCAGCACTGCTCAGCCCTGCTCAGCGAATCGCTCTCCAGTGGCGACCTGGTTGAGAGTGGCAACGCGCGCCCTATTCCGGAAGTAAGAGCCGGATTTAACGATTTCCAAGATATCCCGTTTACCAACGGCTGGGTTCAAATCCAAGGCGAAATTTCCTACGGCAAAATGACCGATAATGCCTGGATGCGTAACCACTACAACTATTACGACGACCACCTCAACCAAGGAGCCCTTTACAGCTACAAACGGTGCTATTTCCGCACAAAACCTTCGGAACGGTTCTCCGCAACCGTAGGTATGCAGGTAGGCGCTTTCTTTGGAGGCGAGACAAGATGGTACAGCAACGGACAACTTACTCAAACCTCTACCTTCTCAAAAGGCATTAAGCAATTCTTCAAAATGTTTATCCCTACCGATGGCGGCCTCGACTACTATTCCGGCAGTTCGCTTGGCAGCTGGGATGTATTGCTCCGTTATCGTCTAAACAACGGTGCTACGGTTAAGGCCTATATGGAGAAGCCTTGGGAAGACGGCTCCGGAATCGGTTTGCTCAACGGATTTGACGGCATTTGGGGTCTGCAATTCACGGCCGCAAAGAGCGGAATTGTCAGTGGAGCTGTTATTGAGTATCTCGACTTTACAAATCAATCCGGCCCAATGCATTGGGACCCTGACGACAATCCCGCTACTACGATTACCTCCCGTGCGGAAGGTGCCGACGACTACTACTTCAACCACGAATACAACGCCTACGCCAACTATGGCATGGCTATCGGCTCTCCGTTTTTAACCTCGCCGATATATAATACCGACGGTTATCTGCAATTTACAGCCAACCGCGTAAGAGGTTTCCATATCGGACTTGAAGGCAATTTCAGCAGTGAGCTGAGCTACCGCCTTCTCGGAGGCTACCGACGCGCCTGGGGCAGCGGACGTATCCCCTTTATCACGCCCAAGGATGATACGTCTTTTATGATTGAAGCAGCCTATACTCCCGTCAAGTTATCGTCGCTGACCTTTAAAGCCAGCTTCGCAATGGATCGTGGCCGGTTATATGGCAACCGCACCGGAGCTATGCTTACCGTAAGTTTTAACGACATCTGTCATTTGGGCAGAACTAAAAAATAATCCGTACAATGAAACTGAATAAACGCTATATTTTTTCTATCTTTGCCGGATTAATTATGATATTGTCCGGTTGCACGCGCAACAACGGAGATATCGGCGATTGGTTCGGCAAATGGCAGATTATGTCAATTTCGGCTGACGGCACGCCCGAAGCCGGCTACCGGCAGCAGTTTTTCATGGAGTTCCAAAACAACATCGTAAAGCTGACCTGGTTGGCACCGAACGGCTATGAGCACGAGACATACACGGCCTACGGCACCTGGCAACAGCCATCGAAAAACCTTATGGTCTTCGATTTCACCCACAGCGACGATATCCACTCCGAAAGCTACTATCGCCCGTTCGATGCTCTCCACTTCCCAAGCGGACAGACATTCACAATGACTATTGCCAACGCCTCGGGAAATACTTGCACAATGACCTACCTTGATGAAACATCATCAATACAATACACCTACGAATTACACAAACGATAATCCTAAGATAGAGATATGCCACGCGAAATAAAACATGCACTCGTCACCGGCGCCGACGGTTTTATCGGCTCACACCTTGTTGACCTCTTATTAAGCAAAGGTATAAAAGTTAAGGCTCTTAGCCAATACAATTCCTTCAATAACTGGGGTTGGCTTGAGGGTAAATCTGATCCTAATTTGGAGATTGTTTGTGGCGATGTGCGCGATGCAGCCTTCTGCCGTCACATTGCGCAAGATGTAGACACGATTTTCCACCTTGCCGCTTTGATTGCTATCCCTTACAGCTACGTTGCCCCGGAAAGCTACGTTGACACCAACATTACCGGCACTCTAAACATCTGCCAAGCGGCCAAGGACATGAATATCGGCAGAGTTATCGTCACCTCTACTTCGGAAGTCTACGGTACGGCTCTCTACGTTCCTATCGATGAAAAACATCCGCGCCAGCCTCAATCGCCCTACTCGGCTACTAAAATCGGGGCAGACGCTATCGCCAAGAGTTTTTTCAACGCGTTTAACCTGCCGGTTGTGATTGCTCGCCCGTTCAACACCTACGGTCCTCGTCAAAGTGCGCGCGCAATTATCCCTACTATTATCTCGCAAATTGCCAACGGCGAACGGAAGATAAAGGTTGGCGACCTCAGCCCCACTCGCGACTTTAACTTCGTTGAGGACACCTGTCGCGGATTCCTCGCCTTGGGCCTGGCCGACGGCATCGAAGGGGAAGAAATCAATATCGCAACCGGTACGGAGGTGTCGATGGCCGACACCCTGCAACTCATTGCCGAATTGATGCACGCCGATGTTGAATACGTTGTTGATCCCCAACGCCTGCGCCCGTCAAAGAGCGAAGTATTCCGTCTATGCGGCGACAACACGAAGATTACCAACCTTACTCCGTGGCGTCCGCAAGTAAGCCTTCGCGAGGGCCTGGCAAAGACTATTGAATGGTTTACCAATCCGGAGAACCTGAAGAAATACAAGTCAAATATCTATAACCGCTAACGGCATGGAACAACATGACAAATCGGTAAGGATTCTATTCCTCGGAGGCGCTAAACGAGTCTCTATGGGAGAAAAGTTTATCGAAGCGGGCAAACGATTGGGTATAAACGTTGAACTATTCAGCTACGAATTGACCCCAACGGTTCCTATCGCCTCGATTTCCGAGATTATTATCGGCAAGAAATGGAAAGATCCGGAAATCTTTGCCGACCTCCATTGTCAGGTTGAGAACTACCATATCGACATCTTTATTCCGTTTGTTGACGGCGCGGTTGAAATAGCAGCCGAATATCGCGATAAGTATAACGACGTATGGGTGCCGGTAGGCGATGCGGCCGGAGCTGCAGCAATGTTCGACAAGGTTGAGGCCGACCGTATCTTTAGGCAATGTGGCCTGCCCGTCCCTGACGCTAACCGTTTCCCACTGATAGCCAAACCTCGCTTCGGTTCGGCCTCAAAAGGTATTAAGATTTTAACTACCGAAGCAGAACTAAACGCCTTGGCCGACAGCCGTACGGATTATCTCATTCAAAACTATATAAACAATCGCAAGGAGATTACGATTGATTGCTACGTAGCCCTCAACGGAGAGATAATCGCTACCGTGCCCCGTTATCGTATTGAGACTCAAGGCGGAGAGGCTTCCGTAACCGAAACTATCAATAATCCTCAAGCCATAGAGATAGCTACGACCACACTTCGTAAAACCAACTTGCGCGGAGCCGTTACTATTCAGCTACTTGAAGACCTTACGGAGAATCGATTAATGCTGATGGAAATCAATCCGCGCTTGGGGGGCGGTGCAGTGTGTGCCTGTCATGCAGGTGCTCCTCTTCCGGAATTTATCCTGCGCGATTTCTTGAAGCTACCGTTGGAACAGTGCACTACCTGGCGCTCAGGCATACGCATCTGTCGCTACTTCTCGGAAGTATGCTTCGATCTATCACGTCCTGACGGCAATCTCCGCCAACAATATTTTTAAACGACATCTTCTTATGGAACATAATAAATCCAAAGTGATAATTATCGCTGAAGCCGGTGTGAATCATAATGGCGACTACGCTAAGGCGGTTGAAATGATTTATGCTGCAAAGCGTGCAGGCGCCGACTATGTAAAGTTCCAAACGGCTGTGCCCGAACTGGTCATTTCGTCGGTAGCACCTAAGGCTGAATATCAAAAAGAAACTACGGGCAACGCCGAGAGTCAGCTGGAGATGTGTCGGAAAATCCACCTGAAACTCGACGCTTATAAACCGCTGGCCGATCTGTGTCGCGAAGTGGGCATAGGATTTATGTCAACTCCGTTCGACCTCGTTTCGATCGACTGCCTGGCCGAACTGGGCATGGATTATTGGAAAATTCCATCCGGCGAAATTACCAATTTGCCTTATCTAAGAAAGATTGCAAAAAAGGGTGGTAAGGTTATTCTCTCAACCGGCATGTCAGAGCTGCCTGAAATTGAGGCGGCTATGAACGTATTGATTGATGGCGGCATTGCACGCGAAGATATTTCGCTGCTGCATTGCAACACGCAATATCCTACACCTATGGCCGACGTGAACCTTCGGGCTATGACTCAGCTCCGTTCGCTTAACCCCGGAATGGTTGGCTACAGCGACCATACCGTAGGCATTGAGGTGCCCATCGCAGCAGTTGCACTTGGTGCTCAAATTATCGAGAAGCACTTTACCCTCGATAAAACGCTCCCCGGACCTGACCATCGCGCATCGCTCGATCCGGCAGAACTTACGGCTATGGTCAACAGCATTCGCAGTATCGAACAGGCGTTGGGTAACGGCCAGAAGCATGTTTCCAACTCTGAACGCCCCAACATTGAAGTTGCTCGCAAAAGCATAATTGCAGCGCGCGACATAAAGGCCGGTGAGTTGCTGACCGAGGAGAATCTTACGGTAAAACGTCCGGGCAACGGTATTTCGCCAATGCTTTGGGACAGCGTTATCGGCACTCGTGCCATCAAGGATTTCCAAGCCGACCATCTAATAGAAATATAAACGCACTGCTCTCTATGGAACAACCGTTGAACGCCGTATTAACGTCAATTCGCTCTCGCCTATCACCCAAATACGGCGAAGGCGAGGCACGCGAAATGTCGCGCATTATATTTGAAAATCTAAAGGGATGGAGCCCGGTAGATTTGGTTATCCGCGCCAACGAATTAATCAGCGATTTTATCCAAGAGAAAATCAATAACATTGTAGAGCGGTTACTGAATAATGAACCTATTCAGCAGATTTTCGGCAATACTCGTTGGTATGGTCTGACTCTGCAAGTTACTCCGGCCACGCTGATTCCGCGTCCGGAAACAGCTGAATTGATTGACCTTATCGTACACGAAAATCCGGCCAAAGACCTGCGCGTATTGGATGCCGGCACCGGCTCGGGATGCATTGCGATTGCGCTCAAGCGCAATTTAGTATTCCCCGATGTCACGGCTATCGACATCAGCGAGGAGGCTCTTGCAGTTGCTCGCGCCAATGCAGCAGCACTACACGCATCTATCAATTTCCGTCACGCCGATATCCTTAATCTGCCTCAGACATTGACGGACGCCGGTTTTGACATTATCGTTAGCAATCCGCCCTACATTGCTGACCATGAGAAGGCTACAATGGAACGCAACGTGCTGGATTTTGAGCCCCACACTGCGCTGTTCGTCCCTGATAGTGACCCGTTACGCTTCTACATTGCCTTGCTCAAGCAGGCTTGCCGGGGAATGTTGCGCCCCGGTGGAAAGATCTATTTTGAGATTAATCCGCTTTACGCTAAAGAACTCAAGGAGGCCACTGAGCAACTCGAATTTGCGAACGTCGTAGTTACTCGCGACACTGACGGTAAGCTTCGATTTTTATCGGCCATAAAACCCGCAAACCAATGATCAAAAAAACGATATCTCCCGAAGATGCTTTGCAACGCCTCGAGACGCTCTGCGTTAGAGCGGAGCACTGCCGCTACGAACTATTAGAAAAGCTCCGCAAATGGGGGATTTTTGGTTCGGAGGCCGAGAAGGTGCTTGACTCGCTGGGGCAACGTCGTTTCTATGATGATGCCCGATTCGCTTCAGCCTTCACTCGCGACAAACTCCTGTATAATCATTGGGGACGACTGAAGATTATGCTCGGATTGAAAGCCAAGCGAATTGATTCAGGAATCATTGCCGACGCACTTAACGAAATTGACTCGGAGGAATACGAAAGCATTGCATCTGAGTTTTTAACGGCAAAGGCGCGCTCTATAAAAGAAGGATTTACCTACGAAGGACGTACGAAATTATATCGTGCAGGGATGAGCCGTGGGTTCGAGTCGCAGATTGTAGCCCGACTCGTAAAAATGCCCTCAACATGGCAGCTTGCTGACAATCAAAATTAACGATGATTCTGCGCAAATTATTCCGCGACCTTGCCGGGGTACTGTTCCCTCGATGTTGCCCTATATGCCATAACACATTGGTAGAGGGCGAGGAACTGCTATGCTTGGAATGTCACTGGAAAATTCCGCGTACGAATTATCATCTTTCTCCCAACAATCCGCTTCTGCAAAAGCTCATCAGCCTGAAAGCGCCTATTGAACGAGCTACCGCCTACTATTTCTATAATAAGGATAACGACTACAGCAAGCTGATTCAAAATGCAAAATATAATGGTCAGCCGGAAATCAACCGTTCGCTGGCCCATCATTTTGCTCGCGAAATACAGGCTGAAGGCTTCTTCGATGGAATCGACTGTATCATACCGGTTCCAATCCATTGGTCTAAGCAGTTGCGCCGCGGATATAACCAATCGGAATACATTGCCTTCGGATTACGCGACATCACCAATATTCCTATCTGCTACAATCTCAGAGCTTCGAAAGCCCACAAAACGCAAACACGCAAAACCGGCAAGGAACGACGGAACCTCCTGAACGATATTTTTATCGTTGATGCACCCGATGAATTATCAGGCAAACACGTTCTGCTGGTTGACGACGTTATAACTACCGGAGCAACAATTCTGACATGTGCGGAGACCCTCTATGCCGCAATCCCGAATCTTACGATATCTATCCTCTCGCTAACTACTACCAAGCTATCGTAACGCCTCCTCAGTTCTTTCCCACTACATCCCCCCTATTTCCCTAAAAATCATCGCTTGTAATAATAATTCTTTTCATTAATTCGTTTCTAATTAAACTAATATGATTCCGCTACCAATCATATCTTTATATGTTTCTTACCGCCTCAATCGTAACCTATAACACTTCAACAGAGGAACTACGCCTCTGCTTGGAATCGCTTTATAATAATCACGTTGACCAGATATATATCGTTGATAATTCCCCACAGAACAATCTCGACTCCTTTCTAAATTCGCTTCCCTTCAAAGATATCATTGAATATATCCCCAGCCATGATAATCCGGGATATGGCGCGGCACATAATATTGCCATACGACGCGCATTCACTCAATCCGCTACATATCATCTTGTAATCAACGCAGACGTATATTTTCAGGCTAATTGCCTCTCACAATTAACCGATTATCTCAATCGGCATCCGGAAGCCGGACAAATTCAACCACGAATTCTGTCGCCTGACGGTTCCGATCAATATTCCAGCCGTCTACTACCCTCACCGCTAAATCTATTTGGCCGACGATTTCTGCCGAAACGACTAATGCAACGAATTAATCGCAGATACCTGCTGGTTAATCGTCCATTGGATACCCCCATGAATATACCCTATCATCAGGGTAGCTTTATGCTATTCCGAACAGACGCCCTAAAGCTGGTTGGACTGTTTGATGAACGCTTCTTCATGTATCCTGAAGATATTGATATTACTCGCCGCGTACACCAACATTTTACCACTATTTATTTCCCGACGGTAACTATTACCCACGCCCACCATGCTTCCAGCTATCATAGCTTCAAGATGCTACGCATTCATACCGTCAACATGATCCGCTACTTCAACAAATGGGGATGGCTCATTGACTCGCAGCGCAAGCAATTCAATAGGGCAACTCTCGCGCAGCTGACTAAGCAAAACCTGTAATAGCAGCTCGTCTTCCTACAGCGTCTCCCCCCACGGTCTCTCAACATAAAAAAAAAGCTTACCCCCTATATACGTTAAAAAGGCGCTCATCGCGAGCGCCTTTTTATTGGTTTCCAATAGGTACAATTTCTAAGGTAAAAAAGATTGTTTTAGGTTTGTGATGCAAATTTCGTACTTTTTTTACCGTCAGCAAAATAAAACTATATGTTATGCGACATGTTTTTGAAAAGCTTTTTAGCCACATTCGCCACAACTTTATTTTAATTATCTGATTTTCAATAAATAAAGCGATTGCTGAAATTATGTTTCGTTAAGTTAATATTGTTTAATTTCAGTTTACACTAACGATTTTATCACAAAACCCTACGAATCTTTCCTATTTATTTGTCCTAGGGTCTATATAGCTTGAGTTCAAAATCTTTTCCATCAAAAACACCGTAAGAGAAATGATGGATCCAATCACCCAAGATTACAATCCGACTATCATTGGGCAACAACGGCATATCCAGCAGAATATGCCTATGACCATACACGAAGAAATCTATCCCGGAATCTACTGTCTGAAGATAATTACGGCTAAATTTTACCAAGGGTTCTTTCTCTTCCCCTTCATATTCAGGCACATTCTCCGGCGAATAATCGCGTGACGACGTCGACCATCTATGTGCAAACGCTATTGTCCAACGCGGATGAATCGAGGCATAAAGCTTCTGGCATATTTTATTGCGAAACAGGGTTCGCAAGAAGCGGAATCCGCAAGGCAGCTGCCCAACGCCGTCGCCGTGAGATAAAAAGAACCGCTTCCCTAAAATTTCCTTTACCCGGTAGCCATCTACTATCTCCAAGCCTATTTCATCTCGAAGATAATCAAACAGCCATATATCATGGTTGCCGATAAACCAATGGATCTTTACTCCGCGGTCGGCCATTCGAGCCAAGGCTCCAAAAAAACGCACATATCCCCTGGGCACTACATTGCGATACTCATACCAGTAATCCAATATATCGCCCATCAAATAAAGCTCCGTAGCATCCGATGCTACCGTTTCTAAAAAACTTACAACACGAGCCTCCCATTTCCGCGGTTCAGGGAAATAGGTAGCACCTAAATGTAAGTCGGATATGAAATAAATCTTTGGCATTAAAGCATTCCAAGTTCGAGTTTAGCCTCTTCGCTCATCATGTCCTTGTCCCATTCCGGTTCAAAGACAACGTTGATATTTACAGATTTCAGGCCTTCAATAGTCTCCAATTTCAAGCGAGCATCCTCTACTATGAAATCAGCCATCGGACATGACGGCGCCGTCATAGTCATGTCGATAGAGAGATTTGCATCGTCGTCAATCTCAATCTTATATACTAAACCTAAGTTGTAGACATCAACCGGTATTTCCGGATCGAAAACCGTCTTCAATAGTTCTACAACTTTTTCCTCCAACTTGAGGCGTGTTTCTGTGTCCATATATTCTGTATTTTCTACAAAATTAAGAATTGTTTCTATCTTCACCAAACTTTCAATAGTTTTCGCTAATTTTGCAGTATGATTACTTACCTTCAACTTGAAAACCTCACCAAAAGTCATGGCGACCGCATGATTTTTGCAGATGTTACTTTCGGCATTAATCAAGGCGACAAAATTGCCCTTATCGCTAAGAACGGTACGGGGAAAACTACATTGCTACGCTGCATTGCGGGCATCGAAGCCCCTGATTCCGGAAAAATTACTCCCAGAACCGACTTAAAAATCGGATTTCTGGAACAGACGCCGATATTACCGACAGAAAAAACAGTTGAAGAGTTTGTTGCCGACAACGATAAGCTGAAACGCCTTCTAACTCAGATGGAGGTATACGGCAACGACCGATTAATCGGCAATCTTTCAGGCGGCGAACGTAAGCGCCTCGCGCTCGCCCAAGTTATAGCGTCGGAGCCCGAACTGCTTATTCTTGACGAGCCTACCAACCACCTCGATATACCAACCATCGAATGGCTCGAGAACTACCTCTCGCGCTCTAAAGTTACGCTCTTAATGGTTACCCACGACCGTTATTTCCTCGATCGTGTCTGCGACAAAATTATCGAAATTAATCGCACGAATCTTTACGTCTACGATGGTAACTACGCTAATTTTCTTCGCCGACGACGAGAGAGAGTTGAAGGCATGGCCTCGGAATTAGCCAAGGTTAAAAACACCTTGCGTAAAGAGCAAGAATGGATGAACCGCCAACCACAGGCTCGTGCCGGCAAAGCGCAATATCGCATTGACGCATTCTACGACCTCAAGAAACGCTCGCAAGTCGATATGCGCGAACGCAACGTTGATCTGCGCGTCAAGTCGTCATATATCGGCTCAAAAATCTTTGAAGCTGTCAACGTTTCTAAAAGTTTCGGTTCGAAAAGAGTGCTCGACAACTTTAGCTATATCTTCTCGCGCTACGAAAAAGTTGGAATTATAGGACGCAACGGGGCCGGTAAATCAACCTTTATTAAGATGCTCCAAGGACTGGTAAAGCCGGATAGCGGACATTTCGACATCGGAGAGACGGTTCGTTTTGGCTACTACAGTCAGGAGGGCATCAGTTTCGATGAAAACAAACGTGTTATTGATGCAATAACCGATCTTGCTGAAGATATCGTGGTCAACGATGGAGTCCACTATTCACCGATGCAATTTCTCCAGCATTTCCTGTTTACTCCGGTTGACCAACAAAAGTATATCGCAAAGCTGAGCGGGGGAGAGCGCAGCCGTCTTCACCTGGCGGCCGTACTGATGCGTTCGCCAAATTTCTTAATTCTTGACGAACCTACCAACGACCTCGACATCGTAACGCTCGGTATCCTCGAAGATTATCTCGCAGAATTTAAAGGATGCGTAATCGTAATCTCCCACGACCGTTTCTTCCTCGACTCAATAGCCGACCATCTATTTGTATTCGAAGGCGACGGAAAGGTTAAAGATTTCCCCGGCAATTATACGGAATATCGCGAATGGCGCGACAATCGCGACCGCGAAGAGCGCCTGCAACGCGAGCAAGAAGCAGCAAAAGCCCAGGCAAATCAGCCTACCAGCGAGACCGGCGCAAAGCTGAGTCGCGGAGGGCTGGAGCGTGCTCCAAAATTAACCTTTAAAGAACGCAAGGAAATGGAGCAACTAACCGTAGAGATTGAGCAGCTAACTCAGGAGAAACAGCAACTTGAGCAGCTCTTCAACTCCGGAGAATCCATCCCGGATATCGACGCTAAATCGCGCCGTTATACCGAGCTGAACTCTATCCTCGATGAGAAAGAATTTCGCTGGCTTGAGCTATCGGAAAAAGCCTAATTGATACTCGGCTCAATCAGCCGCTGACCGCCCACGTATGCGCCGCGACCTACTTCTTCAAGGCTTCGCGGCGCGTCATGTAATCGCCAAGCCATAAGCCTCCAATAATCAGCAAGCAGCCCAGACAACCTATTAGCGTAATCGGGTCGTCCTTGCCAAACAAAATTGCAGCAATAATCATCGTGCAAATCGGCTGCACATAAAGGTAGTTGTTAGTCTTAATGGCGCCGAGTTTACCCATCGCCCATGCCCAAAGCAGATAGGAAACCATCGAACACATTACCCCAAGGAACAGCAGATTCGTAAACACCTCAGGTCTCAATAAGGTCTCAATAGGCGAGATAGGCTCCTTTGTCAGATACCAGAACGGCAGCGCCGTAATCAAGCCGTAGAAGAAGGTCTTGCGAGTAATAAACTGTGCGGAATACGTAACGTTGAGTTTTCTCAGCACCAAACTATAGATTGCCCACGAGAAGGCCGCACCGAGAGCCAGCAAATCGCCAAACGTTGCCGACAACGCATCGGGCCCTGCTTGCGACGCAGCGCCATCGCTACTAAAGCCATCCTTAAATATAATAAAGGCAACTCCGATAAACGCTAATACCGAACCAACATAAGTCCATTTCCCAGGCCTGTCGGTTTTATACAGCGCACCAATCAACAAGGTTGTCAGCAAGGGCGACAACGTAGTTATCATCGACACGTCTGACACGCGAGTATAATTTACCGCATTGTTTTCAGCAATAAAATATATCGATGATCCGCATAGTCCGCAAACCAAGAATAATAGTTCGTCCTGCCAGGAATTAGCCCAAAGCTTACCATGACAGCCCAGCAACACCAGCAAATATGCCAGCATAAAGCGGTAGATATAGATTTCTACCGGGCCTAATCCATTATTAATTAATACTTTGGTTGCTACAAAAGAACCGCCCCACATGCCTACGGCAAGCAGGGCTCCTAGATGACAAAAGAGCTGACTTTGACGAGTATTGACGTTTAACGGTGAAGCCGTAGCCATACGATTTGCGCTTAACAATTTTCCACTGCGAAATTAGAAAAAAGTTTCCGTTCCACAATGAAATATCCATCTTAAAATTTGCTCACCCCATAATGTTTGCGTAATTTTGTACCTACGTCAAATCAAAAATTTAATATAAACACTTACATAAAATAAACCTATCATGGAAGTAACCGGCAAAATCATCCTTGCCCTCAAAGAAATTGGAGGAGAATCAAAGGCAACTGGTAGACCTTGGAAAAAACGCGAATACGTTCTCGAAACATTCGAAAGCTATCCCAAGAAAATATTCTTTGACTTCTTCGGTGACAAAGCAGATCAATATCCCCTGCAACAGAACGACACTATCCGATTGAGTTTCGACATCGAAAGCCGCGAATACAACGGTCGCTGGTATACCAGCATCCGTGGTTGGAAGGCTGAAAAGATTGATGAAAGCCAGGCTGCTGCAGTAGCTTCCTCTAACGGCGGATTCCCCGATCCCAGCGCAGCTCCTTCATTCCCCCAGCCGGCTGCAGCCCCCGGTTACGGTAGCGCGCCCGCCTCACAGCCCTTCGCTCCGGCTCCTTCTGCCAACAACTTCCCTACTCCTCCCGTTGCTGACAACGCTACCGACGATCTCCCCTTCTAAACTATCGTCGTTACCGACTCAAAACATACAAAACTTGGACCATTCCTTCACTCGATTGGTCCAAGTTTTTTTTTTAAAGAAACCGCTCCGAGGGCGCGCTGTAACGACGCCTGCTCGGAGCGGTTGTATTAGGTAGGGATGGGGGGATAATCAGCGATTACATTACGCCTTGTTCCATCATAGCGGTAGCTACCTTCATGAAGCCGGCAATATTAGCACCCTTCATGTAGTTGAGGTAACCGTCGGGCTGCATACCATACTTGAGACACTGCTCGTGGATGGCTGCCATGATCTGGTGGAGCTTAGCATCAACTTCTTCAGCTGTCCACTGCAGGTGTTCCGCATCCTGAGTCATTTCGAGGCCTGAGCAAGCAACACCGCCGGCATTTACAGCCTTACCGGGAGCATAGTTCAGGTGGTGTTCAATGAAGCAGTCGATAGCTTCGGGGGTACATCCCATGTTAGAAACTTCTGCTACGAGCTGTACGCCGTTGGCAACAATCTGCTTAGCGTCTTCGCCGCTAACTTCGTTCTGGGTTGCGCAAGGCA
>CAZEST010000025.1:0-18616 GCA_964514745.1 uncultured Alistipes sp. | reverse complement strand
TACGGCAATATATAGCCATCTCTTTTTCATTACTTTTCCAATCAAGAATCTGTTTACAATAAGTTTTCTTTCTGCGAAGTTCTGCATTTTATCGCTTATAGCCAAATGATTTGCCGAAAAATCGTCGAGCTCGCTACTCCTTCGCGTTACTGGAGTTGCTGTTCGATTAATCTGTTGAGTTGGGAGATATAGTAGAAGGGCAAATTTATCAATGAGAAATGCTTACCTGAAGGGGTTGTTACCTTGTCGATGGAAAGCGGTTGGTCCCAAACTCTCACGGCAATGTTGTGATCAACGTTATTCATGAAAGAATGGAGGGAGCGCAGTTTGCTGTTGTGACCTGTCTTTACTTCGATAGGGATGAGCATATCGTTGTGTTGTATTACAAAGTCTACTTCGGCTGCACTGAGGCCTTTCTCGCGTGCCCAATAGAAGCGCTTGGCGAGTATGTTATGTGTATAGGCGAGTAGTTCTTGGGCTACAATTTGTTCGCCGATTCGACCTCGCCATAGATCCATAACGCTGGATGCTGTGTATAACTCATTGCGAATATTGGCTTGGTAGTTTACCAGACCGGTGTCGAGCCAGATTAGTTTTGGACGACGCTTCATATTGGGAATAGTTGGAATGCGTTGCTCAACTACCGGGTAGACCAGTTCCAACAACATTGCTCGCTCAAGGATGCGCATCGCTTCGGATATTTCGCGCGACTTATAGTTGGTCCCGGCGAAGCCTTCAAACGAGATCGTTTCGGCGGCTTCGGCCCAACCGGAAGTCAGAATGTTTGACAGGACATATCGCTGAGTATCGTTTTTAGCATATTTTTCTGAATCATCGCGATAGGAAGTTATTAGCGATTGGTAGATGCTTTCTGTTGCGAGCAGATCGAAGTTCTCGGCATACTTTCTTATGACAGCCGGCATTCCGCCTAAAATCATGTATATGCGGAATTGCTTGATGATTCGCTCGTGGGCCGAATTTACTCGCAGATTTCTAATTAGGTCGGCATCAAATTCGTTATCTGTACCATTCAGATATTCCAAAAAGGAGCAGGGTCTCATTGCCATGTATTCAACTCTGCCTACAGGGAATGAGACGTGAACGTCGATGAGGCTTTCTAGTAGAGATCCGGCTGCAATGACGTATAAATCCGGAACTTCTTCATAGAAATAGCGAAGCATGGCGATAGCCTTTGGCGAATTTTGAATTTCATCAATGAAGAGCAGTGTATCGCCGGATTTCTTTACCTTCTTTAAGTGAATATGAATCTCGTTGAGCAGGTCTTTTGGGTTGTCGGTGTAGTTAAACAGGGCCGCATCGCTTTGTTTCTCCAGATTGAGGTGGAGAAAGGTAGTGAATGTTTTGCCAAATTCAACCACTACGGTCGTCTTGCCAACTTGTCGGGCTCCGCGTAAAATTAGGGGCTTACGGTCAGTTTTAGATTTCCAGACCAGTAGGTCTTGCATTATCTCTCTGTTAATCATGCGTCAACGATTAGATTTCTGCTGCAAAGATAATACTTTTTTGTAATACTTCGGAGGATAAAACAGAGAAATTTTGTAATACTTCGGAGGATACTTTGGGCAAATCTTGTAATACTTCGGAGGATAAAACCCCGAAATCTTGTAATACTTCGGAGGATAAAACCCCGAAATCTTGTAATACTTCGGAGGATAAAATCGGCGTCCGTAGGCCGCCGATTATGGCTCAAGAGTTGTTGGGGGCCGGGGTGAGGTGGGCGAGGATTTGGGGTAGGAGGGCGGTGGCCGGGTTGAGCCAGATTACTGATGGATCACGACGCAGCCATGTTAGCTGCTTTTTGGCGTAAACACGTGTGTTTTTCTGTATACGGGCTACGGCGGTCGGGAGGTCCATTTGGCCGTCGAAGTAGGCAAATAGTTCTTTATAGCCTACGGTGTTGAGGGAATTGAGATGGCGGAAGGGGAGTTGTCGGCGAGCTTCGTCGAGCAGGCCTTGCTCCATCATCAGCTCTACGCGGCGGTTGATGCGGTCGAAAAGTTGTTCGCGCGGATAGTCGATGGCAAACTTTAGGATGTTGAAGGGGCGTTGGTGCTTCTCTCCGGTCAGCATTGAGGAGTAGGGCTTGCCGGCTTCGATGGATATCTCGAGGGCATGAATCAGGCGCTTATGATTCTTTAGGTCGGGGGCCGTTTGGAGGTAGATTGGGTCGATGGTTTGCAGACGGCGGATTATCCCTTCGAGGCCTTCGTCGTCAAACAGCTGATAGGCGTATCGGCGGTTGGCTTCGGAGACGGTTGGTAGCTGGTCGATGCCGTTGCAGAGGGCGTCGACATACATCATTGAGCCTCCGCAAACGATGGCTCGGCCGTGGCCGCGACTGAACACCGCGGGAAGCAGGCGCAGAGCGTCTTCTTCGTACTGCGCTGCGGAGTAGTATTCGTCGAGAGCCAGTGTAGCGATAAAATGGTGGGGCACTGCGGCGAGTTCCTCATCGGTGGGGCGCGCCGTGCCAATAGGTAGGTCGCGAAAAAGCTGGCGCGAGTCGGCCGAGATAATTTCGGTGCCGATAGCTTGCGCCAGCTCTATAGATAGCGATGTCTTACCGGACGCAGTCGGTCCGGTAATGACAATCAGCAGAGGTTTCTGTTCGGAAGTAGGCATTAAGCAGCGGGCTTAAGCCTTTTCGTTAACGATGCGAGCGATTTCAACGATTACGTCGCGAGCCTTCTCCATTGAGAGGATGGGCACGAATTCAAAACGACCGTGGAAATTCAAGCCGCCGGCAAAGATATTGGGGCAGGGCAGACCTTTGAATGAGAGCTGCGCACCGTCTGTGCCGCCACGGATGGGCTGCACTTTGGGCGTTACTCCGGCATCCTTCATGGCTTGCTCGGCAACCTCAATGATGTGCATTACGGGCTCGATCTTCTCGCGCATGTTGTAATATTGGTCCTTGATTTCGATTGAGCAGCAGTCGGGGTATTCGTGATTGGTCTTGCGCACTAGGTGCTCCAATTCTTTCTTGCGGCGTTCGAAGCGGTCGCGGTCGTGGTCGCGGATGATATAGGTGAGGGTAGTCTTTTCAACGTCGCCTTCAATCTGCACCAGGTGGTAGAAGCCTTCGTAGCCTTCGGTGTGTTCGGGGGTTTCCCAGCGAGGCAGCATCAGAATGAATTGGTTAGCCATGCGAATAGAGTTAACCATCTTATGCTTGGCATAGCCGGGGTGGACGTTGCGCCCCTTGAAGGTTACGCGCGCTACGGCTGCGTTGAAGTTCTCATATTCCAATTCGCCGATTTCGCCGCCATCCATGGTGTAGGCCCAATCAGCGCCAAACTGTTCAACGTTAAACTTGTGGGCTCCCTGACCGATTTCTTCGTCGGGGTTGAACGCAATGCGAATCTTGCCGTGCTTGATTTCGGGGTGGTTCTGCAGGTAGACAACAGCGGAGATTATTTCCGCAATACCGGCCTTATCGTCGGCACCCAGTAGGGTCGTGCCGTCGGTAACGATAAGCTGTTGACCTTTATAATTGAGCAGTTCGGGGAACTGCGAAGGGGATAGCACGATGTTTTCCTCGGCGTTGAGGATGATGTCGTTGCCATCGTAGTTGTCAACGATGCGGGGCTTAACGTTGTGGCCCGACATGTCGGGGGATGTATCGAGGTGGGCAATGAATCCGATGGTCGGTACGTTGGCCTTGTCGGTGTTGGCCGGGAGCGTAGCCATCAGGTATCCGTTCTCGTCGAGGGTAATATCTTCAAGCTTCAGGGCGTGGAGCTCTTTTTCGAGTGCTTGTGCAAACTTGAACTGCCCGGGCGTTGAGGGGGTGAGGTTAGTCAGCTCGTCGCTCTGAGTGTCAAATTTTACGTATCTGAGGAATCTGTCAGTGACGTTCATTTTCAGGTGTTAGTGCTGTAAGGGTGAAAAAATTGGTTTTCTGCAAAGTTACAACTTTCCGCTAAGTTATGTAATCAATTTCTGTTAAAAAGCGCCTCAACCATCTGCTTCCCCTTAACATTCCCCTTAGATTTTGCAAAGTAGCAAGCCTAATTGCCTCGATTAATCGGCTAATTTTGCGCGGCGTAGCGAGGCGGCCGGAAGATAAACGTGTGTTAAAAATGCGGGGAGTGTCGCGAATAATGAGTAATTTTGCAGTATGTTTAAATGGTTTGCAAGGTACAGTGTATTTATCGTTGGCTTATATTTTCTAGCCTTGGGCGTTGTTCTTATCGTAAGAACATCTTTAGGGACATCGCCGATATCGTCGTTAGCCTATGTCGTTAGTATGTTTACTCCTCTAACTTTGGGGTCGGCAACGTTCATCTCGAATATGCTTATGATAGTAGGGCAATTCTGGTTTATTCGCGGCATCGGGACGCGTCAAGATCGTATTGAAATCATGCTACAAATACCGTTTAGCGTTATTTTTGGTATTTTCCTTGACCTCAATATGTATCTTACGCAGGGCATCGTTATTCAGAGCTATGCCGGGGCTATAACGTTGCTGATAATTGGATGCTTGATACAGGCTTTCGGGGTAGCGTTGGAGCTGAAGCCGAATGTTGTTGCGATGAGTGCCGAGGGGTTTGTGAAGTATGCTTCGCGCCGCTACAATCGCAATTTCGGTAAGACAAAGGTTACGTTCGATGTCTCCTTGGTAGTGCTTGCCGTTATCGTTTCGGTATTATTTTGTGGGGTAGTTGTTGGCGTTAGAGAGGGTACGGTTATTGCTGCCGTGATAACCGGATTCTTGGTTAACTGTATGAACTATTTAATTGTAAGGAGGCTCCATTTCGGTTTGCTAAAGCGTTTAGTCGGCAGAAAGTCAGAGGAATAAATCAGAACTCCGAAAAAATAAATAAGGATTGGCGGCCGTGGCTGTCAATCCTTATGCATTAATTGGGGGTGTGATTTGGGGGGGACTCGAACCCCCGACCGACTGCTTAGAAGGCAGTTGCTCTATCCAGCTGAGCTACCAAACCGACCTTGTTGCATTTGCAGGGCAAAGTTAAGGATAATTTTTGAGTTGGTAAAATTTTTGGCCGCCTAATATTGTTTATGTGGGTGGACTATAGGCGTTGGCGCTCGTCGGCGCCTGCACCGGTGCCTTTGTATTTCGACTTGGTAAAGTTGAAATGGTAGTTGAGGGTTAGCTCGATGGCGCGACGTGTTGAAATCTTGTCGATAAAGAGTTCGCAAACGCCGCTATACATCGTGAAACTCGAACTGCGAGCGGTGTTGAAGATGTCGTTGACGGCAAGTTTTACGTCCCAATGGCGGTTGAAGGTCTTGGCTATGCTGAAGTCAATTTGCCAGGTGGTTGCCACTCGGACGTTTTCGCCGTTGCCTCGGCTGCGCCAGTAAAGGTTGGCGGTAAGCGTAAAGTCGTTGGGCAACTTGATGATGTTATTAAATCGAATAATGCCCAGGGGATGATTAAGCTTGAATTGGACTCCGCGGTAGTCGATCGAGTAGAATTGCGTGGTGACACCGGCCATCAACATCGGATAATAGTATTTGCCGATAAGTCCCGGCGAGACCGATGCAAACCCCTCTAGTACGTTGATTGCATTGGGCGAATTGTGCTTTTTTAGCAGGGTGATATCCGGATTGCCGCTGTAGGCTTCGGCCGTAGTGATTACCTTGTCGGTAATGTGCTTGTAGTTCGCCGTTACCATTAGCCAGTGCCACTTATAGTTTATTGTAAGTATGTTGAAAAATGCTGTCCGCAGTGATGGGTTGCCGGTTTCGTAGAGGTATTTGTTATTGTAGATAATAGTGGAGTAGAGTTGCCCGTAGGCCGGTCGTTGGGTTTGGCGCGAATAGCTCAGTTGAAATGTAGAACTGCCGACCGGAATTACCAGATTGGCCGAGGGGAGCAATTCATTATATCTACGGCTTTGCTCGCTGATGCGCCGATTTTCTTCGTAATAGTTGTTGTCGGTATGCTCGTAGCGCAAGCCAAGTTGTAGCTCTATCTTCCCAAATTTTTGCCTAGATTCGGCATAAACTCCGAGATTGCTCTCCTGAACGCGGTTGTCGGCATCGGCAAGCATAGCTTCCGGATTCTGAAAGTTGTTGGACCGACTACTGTTGTAGTAGGCCGCTCCCAGGTTGAGCGATCCTTTCCAAATGGGCCGCGAGAGGTTAAATTCCGCGGCGAGCATGCTACTTGTGTCGTCATTGCGGAAGTTGAAGGTTGACGTTGCGTTGTCGCTTAGGGTTTCCTTGTTGTGCTGTTTGGAGAGTGAGTTGATCCATAGGTAGTCAATGGCAAAATCTGCATCCCAGTTGCCCCATTTGCCACAGTAGTAGCCGTCAACCATGTGCTGATAGAAGTCGAACGATTCGTTGTTGCTGAGAGTGCTGGGCTCCGGTGGCTCATTCTCTACGGTGAACGTTGATTCCTTACGGCTGTTTTGGCGAATTGGTCGTATTGCTGCCAGATAATATGCACCGAAACTGTGGCCTGACGCTGTTTCGTAGTTAAACCCTATCTTGCCGATTCCAAGGTGTTGATGGCCTACAGTTTGGGCGCTGAGGGTAGAGCCGGTTGGCTTGCTGGTTAGGTTGCTTTGATTAGTGATTAAGCCATTCTTATTCTTAGAGTAATCATAATTTAAGCTGCCGAAAATGTCTAATCCATCAGTGCGGTAATTCATCTTTACCAGTTCATTGCCATAGAGGTAATCGCGGTAGCCTCCAACGGTTTTCGTATCTAATGCGAACCCGTCGCCGAGATTCTTAACCGTTGTAATGCGGATTACCGCAGAGACATCCGAGCCGTATCTGGCTCCGGGATTGTTGATTACTTTGACATTCTTTATTTGGGCGGATTGGAGCTGGTTGAGCTCTGATTCGTCGCGCATCGGTCGGCCATTGATGTAGAATATCGGCGATCCCTTGCCAACAACTTCTATTGTTCCGTTGTTGTTGATAACTCCGGGCAGACAGCCCAGTACCTCTTTGGCTGTGCCGAGATCTTGCAGTACGGTGCCTTGTATAGCCGTTGTCATACCGTCGCCGTCGATTCTTGTAGCCTCACGTGCAGCCGTAACGACTACTTCGCTGAGTTCTTTGGCTTGGATTGTGTCGGTAGGCTCTTGCGCCGGTGTAGCCGGGCAGAGCAGGATAGAGATGGCTACCGCTAAAAATAGATGTTTAGTCATTGCAATAGGGATGTGAAGGGGGCTGCCGGGGCATTTGCCCCGTCATGATTAATGTTTAGTGATAGTTTGGAAAATTACAGACCGCCGATGATAATCCAGCTGTTATTCTCGGTCAGTAGCAAAGCTAAGTTTAAACTCTTGATTCGGCCGTTGCGGAGTCGGAGCGTGTAAGGAACGAACGTCTTGTTGGCGTTGTTGCCTGATTTGAACGGTTCGCCGATGTTGATCGGCTCCGCACCGCTGTATTCTTGTTCGTAGGCAGGAATCATTTCGGCATCGAAAACTTTACTCAGGATATCGCGGTCCCAACCCTTAAATGCATTGAGGATGATTGAGGTTGCCTCCTTTGCGTTTACATCGGATAGTCCGCTGATGCGATTTTGACGGTCGTAATTAATAAATTTAACATCGTCGGGAATAGCTGTAATCTCGCTGTTACGAGCGTCATATTTGATTGTCTTTAGGCGAATCATCTCAACTTTTCGGCCGTTGACAACAACGCTTACCACTGCCGATTTCAGCTTCCTGCTTTCATCGTCTATAACATACTGCCGGTAGGTCTCCGACTCGCTGATTGAATGATTCAGCGCATAGGGGTTGGAGAAATCGCCGTTGGGCATACTGTGGACCGTCAGCATAATTTCTCCATCCTTTTTATCGATGGAATATTGGGCTTGCTTGTCGTTGATGGTTAGGTACATCTCGGCCTCCAAAATTTTTGATGGCGAGAGGAATACACTGAGGTAGCCAACAATGTTCTTGTTCGCTGAATACCATCCGCAACGTATTGGGTCAATCCATATATACGTGCCATGCTCGTTGTGCACGGCCTTTCGGCCTCCCTTGTCGATGCGCCATATAGACGTAGTATCGCTCCAGCGCTCTACGCTGATATGATGGGTTACGAAGTCGGCGTCAGGATCTATGAAGTCGAAATTATCGTTGGGAGGGGTGCGTACATCTATCTCCATCTCGAAGGCATCCGTGGAGGATAGAGTGTTGAGGGTTGTTTGCAGCAGGTCGTGAGAAGAGTTGGCCGAAGCCCCACCGGGGATGAGAATCAGACATGCTATGGCAGCAGCTACGGCAGCAGCACTCAGGCTGCCCCAGAGCCAGCTTAACTTGCCGTGGCTACGTCGCCGACTGACAATAGCGTTCTCTACGCGGCTGCGAAGCTGCGACGAAGCCTTGATGTCGCGCTGCGGCTTGAGAAATGCTCTTATGTCGTTATATTCGTCCATTGTCGGTTAATGTTGCAATAGATATTGTTGACGGATTTTGTCCATACCTGCTTTAAAGCGAGATTTGGCTGTTGACGGCGGAATTGAAAGAATATCGCTTATTTCAACAAAGGATAGTTCATCAACGATATTCATCCTAACAACCTCCGCATTCTTCTCGGGGATGTCGTTGAGGAGGCGGTTTAAGCGCTCGGCCTCTTCATTGTCGAGGATGTCGCCTTCTGATGGTTCGACAATATCAACGGTTTCTAACGGTATAGTCCGATGGCGCTCGCCTCGCGCTGAGTCCTGACAAAGGTTGTAGACAATCCTAAAGAGGTAGGCGCGCATTCCGGAGGCCTTAATCTTGTTGGCCTTTTGCTCGAGGAATCGCAGGATAGCTTCGTAGACTACATCCTCCGCTTCGTAGCGGTCGGCAAGTCGGAAGAGGGCGAATCGGACCAGGTAGTCAAGATTCTCCTTGACAACCTCCTCCTTGATTGCTTGCTCTGAGAGCTTATGGTGTAGTCGACTAAGCATATTTGTAAGTCTGCAATGATGGGCCTTCGCTTTAGATTGTTTGTAGATAAGACGTAGGCCGACGCAAAACGACGAATTTCAGCTGTTAAAACCTGTTAATTTCGGAAATGAGCAATGCGACATCTGTTGCTCGGGAGAACTGATGGTTGCCACAAAGTAGGAGGGCTATATCCCCACTGGCTTCATTTCACAATAACGTGCATACCACTGCTTCTGCTCGGGAGTATCGAGTGGACTATGCGCATTGATGATGCAGCCGGTATAGAGGTCATCGGCAAGTGCTAGGATGATGTTTGCCAGTTCAATAGTATCCTCAAACTCGCGATCGTCCGGGCAGAAGAGCCGCTGCTGTTTGATAGCTTCGTAACCGTATATGGCGCCCATGATGTTGCCACAGATGGAACCGGTAGAATCGCTGTCGCCATCGTGATTGACCGCTGCAATAATGGCATCGTCCATACTGTCTACGTGGCGAACGGCACAATAGAGCGCAATTGCCCATGCTTCGTCACCGATCCAGCCTTCGCCTAACTGACGTATATTTTCTGAGTCTTGGCGGTCGTTTTTCGCCAGTTCGATAGCCTTATTGGTGAGCTGCGCCATGTGTCGTTTTTCGTCCTCGAACTCCCCTTTGTAGATGTAATCCAACGAGGAAATAGTCTCCAACGCTATCTTTTCTATCTCCTTGCATGCTTTCGTTGCAGTCAGCGGCACGAGTTTGTAGAGCAGATGGGTAAGCATGGCGGCAGGTAGAAAGCCTAAGGGATTCTTATGGGTGATACGTGCTATCTCAGCGCCGGCTTCATCCATCGCCGGGATGTCATAAAGCGGTCGTTTTCGAGAATGGTATCCGGCGGTCAACAACGCCAGTGGCGCTACGCGCATAATGCCGCCACATCCCTTACTGTCGTTTATAACTTCTTTGTGGTCAATTATTGCCTCGCAAGCACTCATGCAAGTTGTACCCGGGGCACGAAGCTGCGCCAACTCCGGCAAGTCGCGCAGCCAGGTGTAACACCAATCGTCTGATTGCGCCTCGCCTTTATATCCTGTTTGGGTGTAATACCAATCTTGGTATGCATAAATCACATATTGGTCGGGATTGCCTCCAATCCCACGCTCATATGCACGTACACGAGTCAGACCCATCAGCAAGCCGTTGGCGGTGAAGAGAGTCATCTGTGTATCGTCGCTGACCAATGCCTTCCCACTGCGATCCAACTTAAACCGGGTGATGCCTTTGTCTCCGTAACTGTATAATATTGCATTGCGGCTTCTAAACTCCACCGGATAGCCCAACGCATCGCCTGCTGCGCCGGCCATCAGGCAACCGCGGATACTATCCTTGATGCGAGATGTTGCGTCCTCTTTATTCGTTTCTAGATACACTGCTAAGTTCTTGATAAATTCCTTAATTTACTGTTAATTACTTCTGATATCTTGTGAATTCGATATAAAGTAGACTATCAGACCCTGTTCTATTCAGAAATGTTTTGCCGGTTGCTTCTATGTGATTAAGGTGAAACAATTGGTCCGAATAAGGGAATTAACGTAACCGATGTAAAATGCTGCAACTCAGTCAGAGAGCGATTTATGTGTACAAAGATACATAAAAATTAAAAACGAAGCAATATTTAGAAAAAATTATAAGTGTAAAGCCAATCGGAAGTTTTGCAGTTGCTTGTTGACTCATCAGCTTGTTGACGCGACAGTGGATTCTACAGTTGACCCTACACAGTGTATTTGTGCTTATTAGAATTTCTTTATAAATTTGCAGCTAATTATATAAACCATTCATTCCACATGAAGTACCAACCAACATCCGTAGCCCCGACAGGGAAAATTGAATGGATTAATCTATTGCGCATCATCGCAATGTTATTGGTCATTCTCGGACACGCAACATACAACACAATTTATACACCATACGGGGGTATGTCACATCCTTCGCCGTCTGCGCTATGCCTGACAGAATCCAAACTACTCATATTAACGAGCTTCATTTATACATTCCATATGCCGCTATTTATCGCTATTAGTGGGGCTTGCTTCTCTTTATCATTTCATAAAATATCATCCCTTAAAGCATTGTTTGTCAAGAAATACAAACGCTTGATTATACCATTTCTGCTAACTACAACTTTCGTTGCAATACCAACCAAGTTTATTTCTGGATATTACAGCGAATCAACCAATATTATCAAAGATATGATATTAGGGCAATACCTGATAATGGGTAATACGCATTTATGGTATTGCGTAGCGCTCTTTTTCTGTTTCCCGGCTTTTATGCTTATCGAACCGATTCATAGGAAGTGTCCAATCATATTCTGGGCGTTGCTAATAATTCTAAAATACATAAGCTATATAATGCAGTCCAATGTATTAGCGATTCAGTATCTGTTTGGTAAACTAATCTTTTTTGCTGTCGGATTTTATGGCTTGCGATATATTAATGACGTTAAACCTACCTTGTTAAAGGTTATTGGTTTATTCGTGATACAAATTTTCATATTCTACAATAGCTTTCGTTTCTGGCCTTTCGGTTTATATGGTGATGAATTGTTTGGCATCTTAGCAGCTGTATGTGGTATAGTTGCATTCTGTATGTTGTCAAAATGGATACTTACTCTGCCGCAAAATATATGTAGATTTATTTCAAATAGTAAATTATATCATTTCATGGATAAGTACAACTATGAGCTGTACCTATTTGGAGATCCGATTAATTACGTATTAGTTGCAATTTTCTTCAGCATTCCGGGTTTTGACCTTTTCACTAACGATGTTCACTCGATTATTGCCTTTGTATCGCGCATAATTGCTTCATTTGTTTTCTCCGTATTAGTAATTCTTCTGCGTAATTCCATATTGAAATTATGGCACTCCAAATTAACTATCTGGCAGCATTAGCCTTATAGATTACCGAGTATGGTGTATTTGTGGCTTCGTGGCTACAAAAGCAAAAAAAGTGTGCTAAAATTTTGCAGATTCAAAAACAATGCGTACCTTTGCACTACCAAAACGCGATGCCCAGGTGGCGGAATGGTAGACGCGCGCGTTTCAGGTGCGCGTGCTGAGAGGCGTGCAGGTTCGAGTCCTGTTCTGGGCACACGATAATCCCTTTAAATCCTAGATTTAGAGGGATTTATTTTTTTATCCGGATTGCCCGGGAGGAGGCCCGACTGCCAACTTGGTTGCAGGCCTGTCTGCCGGCCCCGACATCCGCAGTATACCAATAAGAATCTAATTTTTACGAAAAATGGCTGAACACAATGACTTAGGAAAATGGGGTGAGGAGCAAGTTGCTGAAAAGTTGCTCTCAGAGGGGTATGTTATAATGGAACGAAATTGGCGCATGAACCATTTGGAAGTGGATATCATTGCATCGCGAGGCGAGGATATTGTCTTTGTTGAGGTGAAGACGCGCCGTGATAATCTGTTTAATCCGTTGGAGGCTATGACGCCTAAGAAGGTTGGCTTGCTCTGCAAGGCTGCCGAGTGCTATCTGCGTATGAATCGAATTCCGCTTAATCCGCGCTTCGATGTAGCGTCGGTTGTTGGCGATGGGATTAGCTGCGAAATAGAATATATCCCCAATGCCTTTCTTCCGCCTTTGCGGACATATTAAGATGCAAATAAAAAATGAGCTCCCCCGACTACGGAATGCATTAAATGATATCCGTAGTTGGGGGAGTTTATGTTGGCGGTTAGCTCGCCTGAGATTAACGAACTACAACCTTAGATGTCGTAACGTTGCCGTTAGCTACGGTCTTAACCAAGTAGAGGCCGGGAGCTACAGTGGTTGACAGGCCCTTGTTGAGCATCTTAACCAGGCGGCCATCCAGCGAATAGATGGCAGCTGAATCAAATTGGCCGTCAAACAGGATTTCGCCTGCTTCGCTATAAACGTTGACAACATTTTCAGCAGCTACGTTGTCTACGCCGGATGTTGCGGTAGCGTTGAAGGGCAGAAGAGTAAGCTCTGTTGTCGGGCCGTTTTCGCCGTAACCGATAACTGCAAAGTAGTAGTCGCGACCCTTGCGGAGGCGTTCGCAGTTAAACAGAGCGTAGCCGCTGTAAAGCGAGCTGTAGGAAACAATTTCCGATACGATATAGTCGGTAAGGGGTTCGTTGGGGGTCAGAGAGTTGCCATCTTCTTGATACCATTCAACCGTAGATTGCTGGCTGGCACGGCATACGTAAGTTGCGTCGTCATCGCTGGGGTCAACCAGGATTTTAGCATCTACATAGAACGACGAACCTTCAACGGGGGTGATTTCCGAGACACTAACATTGAAGGTAAGGTCGCCGAGTTCTGGTGAAGGGGTATGCACGTCGAGGGTGAAGAGTTCGGAAGTAGGATCGCCATCGGTGTCGAGACCGTAGCAGTAGATTACGTAGTCGCTGTTCCAGAAGGCGCTTTTGCCATATTCGGTAGCGTAGTCGAGTTGCTTCGAGCCGGTGTAGAGGTTAGCGGCGATTACATCGCTGAGGTTTTCGCTGTAGATCTGGCCCAGGTAAGCCCACCAAGCAACGTCGTAGGCAATGATGCCGTCGGCAGCCTGCTCAGTGTCGAACTTCTTTTTTGGCATTACGTAATAGTAGAAGGCAGCTTCCTCATCGGAGGGGGTGATGTTGAACTTGAAGTCAACGGGGGTTAGTTCGGTAAGCTCGATTGCGAACGTCAGTTCGTCATCGGAGGTATCTTGGGCCTGTGCGTTAAAGCCCAGCAGTCCGCTTACTGCAGCGCATCCCAGCGTCAGTGTGCGCAGAGAATGGAGTAAATGTTTTTGCATACTTGAAAGATTTTGACTGATATAATGAATAAATACGGTGTTTTAGAAAAAAGCTAATTGTGTTGAAAAAATACTCTTGCTTATACTCTTTCATCTGTCGGCGAAGTTACGTAATTAATTTCATATTGGCAACTGAAACGGTGAAATTGCATGATTTTTGTCAAAAAAACAGCCGGATATACGCATTGGGGTGCGTATATCCGGCTATTTCTATAGCATTATTGTAACTGTGCGTTTACTTATTGTCGAGCTGGCGAAGCAGAGTGTTGACCGCTTCATGGAGCTGGGCGTCCTCGCCGGCAACAACCTGTTCGGGGGTGTTGGCAACCTTTACGTCGGGCTCCAGTTGGGTATTCTCGAGGTAGTTGCCTTCAGCCGTACGGTAGCCGATTACCGGAATACCGAATACCATCGATGGATCTTGCATCGTAACCCAGTTAACCGAGGTCATTGTGCCCGGAACAGGCATACCTACAACCTTGCCGATTTTCTGATGCTGGTAAACCCAGGGGGTGCCGTGGGCGTTGCTGTAGCAGGGTTCTGCCACCAACATTACCGAGGGCTTGTTCCAGCGACGTGAAGGCATATCGCAAACATCCTTACCGCGGATTACCTGCGTTAGGTATTTTTGGCCTGTAAACAGTTGCTCAATATCTTCGTGCATACGGCCACCGCCATTCCAGCGGATGTCGATAACTACGCCTTCGCAGTTGTTATACTTGCCAAGCAGGTCGGCATACATCGGGCGGAACGATTCATCGTCCATCGCATCAATGTGGACATAGCCCAATCTGCCGTTTGACCAGCGCTCAACGTCGGCAGCACGCTGTTTTACCCAGCGCTTGTACATCAGATCGCTGATTTTACCGGCAGAGCAGGGGATTACTACTTCAGAAACCTCTTGGCCGTCGGCTGTTGTGAATGCAACCAATGTCTTTTTGCCTGAGATGTTGTTGAATAGTTCGCCGAGGTCGGTGCCGGCATCAATCTTATTGCCGTTAACAGCCGTTACTACAGCGCCCTTGGATATCTTGGAAGAGGCCTTGTCGAAGGGCCCGTTGGCCAAAACTTCGTCAACCTTCAGGCCATCGCCCTGATAGTTCATGTCGTAGAGCAAACCTAAGGAGGCTGTACGATCGTCAGCTGCGTTGCCGCTACCGCTGCGAGCAGGATAATAGCGACCGCCGGTATGACTTACGTTAAGCTCGCCCAACAGTTCGCTGAGCATCTCGGCGAAATCATAGTTATTGTTGATATGAGGCAGGAACTTGCGGTAGGCCTCGGTCATTGCCGGCCAATCAACGCCGTGCATGTTGATATCGTAGAAGCGTTCGCCCTCTTCAACCACAACGTAGTTGAACATGGCTTCACGTTCCTTAGCCAGGTCGATATCGTGAGTAGCCGAAATCTTGATAGGAGTCAGTTTGTCGCCCTTGTCGATTTTCTTCATCTCCTTGCCGATAACGAACAGTTGCTTGCCATCCTTGTCGGACTGCAGAGAAGCGCCGGCAGAACCCATCTTGGTTGCCAACGAAGGTTCGCGGTCGCGCAACGGCATTTTCCATAGGTCGAACCCATCTTCAACTTCGCAAAGGAAATAGAGATTCTCGCCGTCGCCGTCGATGATTGCGTCGGCAAGCGATGAGCTGAACGGAGTCAGACGCATAACGCGGTCTTCGATGCCATCGAGTTCAACAACGATGTTTTTCGAGGAATCTTCCTTTGAAGCGTCCTTCTTGTCAGATTTCTTGCTCTTTTTGTCGTCCTTCTTGTCGCCATCGTCTTTCTTGGCTTTCTTCTCTTGCTCCTTAAGCAGTGCGTAGTCTTCTTCAGAGAGCATGAATCGGTCGCGAGCCTCGCGGTTGAGGAACACGATCATAATATCCTCCTGCGAACCCCAGGAGGCTTGGGCGCGCATGCCATATTTATCGGTGAAGTAGATGATTGCGTTGCCGCCCAGTACGAAGTGGGGATTTTCGGCGAAGTAACCACTCTGAGTGAGGTTGGTAATCTTGCCGGTTTCAACCTCTACGAGGGCAACGTCGGCATACGGGTCGCGCATCTCAGGCTCTATAATCATGGTTAGCCAGCGCGAGTCGGGGCTCCATTCAACGTTGAGGTCTGAACTGTCGTCCTTGCCGGGATAGGTTTCGCCGTTGGTAATCTGTCGGTCGGTCTTGGCGGCAAGGTCGCGAATCCAGAGTTGGTTACGGTTCTTGATGTAGGCCATCTTCTTGCCGTCGGGCGAGATGCTGGGGTGAGAATATTCGGTAGCGGTCCCCTCGCCGGTATATTCCGGGAAGATAGCTTCCTGGGTAAACTCTACGGCGTTGGGGAAGTCGGGATCTTCCTTGCGAGCGATTTTTGCGCAGTAGATATTCTTTCGACCGGAGCGAGCCGAGGTGAAATAGATTGAGCGGTTATCGCTGCCCCATGATGCCGAGCTTTCGGCTTCGGGGGTCTTGGTAACCTGTACGGTTGTTGGATATTCAACCGAGGTGACAAACAGATCGCCACGGCTGAAGAATGCAACCATCTTGCCGTCGGGCGACACTACGCCTCCGTTTGGCGTAACCTTTACGCGCTGAGTATGGGCGGTATTGTCGGTAACCAATGAGATGTTAATCTTTTGCGGTTCGGCAGCAGAGCGTGCGGCCTTGCCTAACATCGTATAGATTTCGCCGTCGTAGGTGAAGGCCAGTGTGCCGTTATTTGCTCGCGAAAGGAATCTGACGGGATGGGTTGTAAAGTTGGTCAGCTGAGTAGCTTGCGAAGGATTGTTAAGCGGGAAGGAGTAGACGTTGAAGGTCTGGCCGTTGCGTTCGCTCAGCAAGTAGACGGTTTCGGTTGTTGCATCCAATACCGGGTTGCGGTCTTCGCCGGCACGCGCTGTAAGGTTGCGGTGATGTCCGTCGGCCGGAGTGTAGAGCCAGATATCGCGCGTAACCGATGATGTGTGATGCTTACGCCATTCGTCTTCGTAGCCCTTGACATCCTGATATAGCATCTGCGAGCCGTCGGGCGAAAAGGAAATCATCTGAGCCGGCGTACCCAGCACCTGGCGAGTCTTGCCGGTCTGGATATTTACGGCATAGAGCTGCGTCATTCGGCTTGACGGATACATTATGGATGTAGACGGTGCTTGGATGGCTGCGGAGTAGTAAACCTCGGTGCCATCGGGCGAAAAGCCTTCGGGAATCTCGGCTGCAGAGTTGGAGGTAAGTCGCTTGGTAGCTCCCCCGTTGGCATCCATTACGAAAATATCATAATTACCGTTACGGTCAGAGGCAAATGCAATCTTCGAACCGTCAGGACTCCAGATCGGGTTGGCCTCATAGGAATCACGTACGGTTAGACGGCGCGCTTCGCCGCCCTCAACCGGAACGGTCCAGATATCTCCCATGTAGGTAAATGCTATCCGGTCACCATTCGGAGAAATCTTTACATCGCGCAGCCAGAGCGGTGAGCCGTCTGTGGCGACATCCAGAGACTGTGCTACTATCGTAGGCACGCTCAAAGCGGCGGCTAAAGCCCCGCACAGTAAAATTTTATTTTTCATCCCCCAAAGATAGGCATTTCCCGGGGAATTTTCTTAATTTTGAGGCATGAAAAAATGTATAGCGAATAGATTTTTGTTGTTTATTATATTGATGCTCTGCTCTCTAAGTAGCTTTGCCTGTACTTCGGCGTTGGTGGCGATTGAGCGTGGCAAGGATGGCCGTTGGTTGCTCTGGAAGCATCGCGATTCGGGATTTGAGGATAACTACGTGATGAATTTTGCAGCTACTGACTCTACTTTGGCCTACGTTGCGCTTTATAATGCTCCGGATACGGCAGCTTGCGAGGCTTGGATCGGGTTCAATGAGGCCGGTTTTGCGGTGATGAATACGGCCAGCTATAATCTGGTTACGCCGGATAGGGCATGGCAGGATCGCGAGGGATTTATTATGACCGAGGCTTTGCGCCATTGCCGTACGGTTGAGGATTTCTATGCGCTATTAACGGCGCCTTCCGATAAGCCGAGGGGCGTAGAGGCTAATTTCGGGGTGATGGATGCTGAGGGCAATGGTGCGTATTTTGAAGTTGATAACGCCTGCATAACGCGCTTCCCTTTGGATGCGCAAATTTGCAGTGCGGTTGATTCTGTTCCGGGGATTCTTACGCGCACTAACTATTCGCTTTCGGGCCGTAGCGAAAACAGGCTGGGCTTGTCGCGCCACTGCAGCGAGCAGCATTTGCTTGATTCGATTATTGCGATAGATAGGCCTTGGGCTACGGCCGGCCGGTTGGCGGCTGAGGATTTTATTGAGACAATGTCGCGGTCGTTCTATTTGCCTTCTCAGGGGATTGATTTGCTCGACGGCGCATCTCTAACTTGGAGAGACTCGGGCGACGTAATCTCGCGACGCAGTTCGTCGGCGTCGGTCGTAATTGAGGGCCCGATACCTGGGGCATCGCCCAAGGAGAGTATGACGATGTGGGTAGCTATTGGTTTCCCGGCATTGTCGGTTGTGGCTCCGGCTCGTATTGATTCGGTAGCTCCCGGGTTGTTGCCGAGTGCTCCGAATAATCATTCGCCTTTGTGCGACGAGGTGAAAACGCTTCGGGCCAAGGCTTTTATAAAAGTTGGTGGGAAGGCGTCCGGCAGTAATCCTTCGGCAAAAACCAGGCCTGCCTACGATTTCAATCTCGACTATCTTCGCCGACAGGTTCCTCAACGGCGCGCTGAATCGCTTCGCAACTGGCGCCGGCGTTAAAGGATATAACGGGCAACGCCCCGTCAGCGAAGGGCGCTGACGGGGCGTTGTTATGGGTGGGGAAAGGCGAAATTATTCAGCCTTGCCGTTAGAACCGAGTACGTTAACGATTTTGTGCTTGTAGAGCTTCTCCATTTCGTCGCGAG
>CAZEST010000024.1:16144-18684 GCA_964514745.1 uncultured Alistipes sp. | reverse complement strand
TCAGGCCGTCCTTGGTGATGCCGGCGTTGTTAACCAAAATATCGATTTGGCCGAAGTCGTTGTGTACTTCCTTAACAACCTCTTCGGTCTGAGCGAAGTCTGCAGCGTTGGAAGCATAGCCCTTAACCTTTACGCCGAGAGCGGCAATTTCTTCTTCAGTCTTCTTGCCGTTTTCGTCGATGACGAGGTCGGTGAAGGCGATGTTGGCACCTTCCTGGGCAAAGCGGAGCGCGATTTCCTTACCGATGCCACGAGCAGCTCCGGTAATCAGCGCGGTTTTTCCTTCGAGTAATTTCATATCTGTTTTTGTATGATGATTAGTTAATAGTCTTATTTATGTTGGATTCCGGCAATGATGAAGTCGATGATATGATTTTGTGCGTCTTGCAGCGATGTTGCCGTGTCCTCTAATCGGGCTGAGATGCTCGGCGAGTCAATGCCTTGCATTAGCGCTACGATAAGGACCAAAGCTCTATCGGCTTGATGAATGGAGAATTCGCCGTTGTCAGAGCCTTGTTTCAGAATCTCTTTCAGTATTTCAATCTCCTTCTTTGCTGCTAAACGACGAGTTTTTTCAGCGCGCTTTACATCCAGACGCATCAGCAACGAAACCGATTCCTGTTGCTCATGGCGAGCCGAGGTCGGACAAATGATGGTCTGAAACCTGGCTTCCAAAAAACGGCGTAGCTTCTCGGTAGCCGATTCTTCCGAGTTTAGAATCTGGCGTTGGAGGCTAACTATCTGGTTGCTTTCGCGTTCGATAACAGCCTGATGAATTTCGCGTTTGTTTTTGAAGTAGGTGTATATAGTGCGCCGTCCTTTGTCGGAGGCGTTGGCAATATCGAGCATGGTAGTGTTCTCTACGCCTTTTCTAGCGAAGAGTTGACGGGCAACTTCAATCAATTTGTCGCGAGTTTTCAGAGCCATTCTTCAGATATTGGGGCAGACGTCCCCTGTTTTTTGGTCGGAATCACATTTAGCTGCTTTATAAAGCAGATTGTTTAATCTGTTCAATCGGCGAAGTTACGAAAAAAATAGGATATTAGAGGGGTAACATCTAAAAAAACTGAAAAAACGGGCCTGTAAAGAGAGTTTTGCGCATAAAAGTTTGTTTAAGGCTCGATTCTTTATTAAATTCGTAGGTTGAAATCGAATTGGAAATAAACAAAAGGTAGACATATCGATGAAGTTACGAATATTGATGATATTTCTGGTAACAGTAATGCTTGCCGGCTTTATGGCTAAGGCCGAGTCGGTAATAGCGTTTTCGCGTGATAGGGCTTCATCGGTGGCCGTTGTTGTTCGAGATCTTTCTTCGGGGCAGAACTTGGTTGCTCAAAATCAGCATAAGGCGATGTTGCCGGCCAGCACTATGAAGTGTTTTACAACGGCTGCCGCGCTGGTAGCCGGGCTCGATACCGTTCGATTTGAAACCCACGTGTATCTTACCGGGCAGATAGCTGACGGCGTGCTACATGGCGATTTGGTAGTGAAGGGGAGTGGCGACCCAACGATTGATAGTCGTCAGTTTCCGTCGAATGTTGGTTTTATAAACGAAATTGTTCGTGCGGTTAAATCGTTGGGAATTAGTGAGATTAAAGGTGAAATCCAGGTTGATACGTCTGCTTTCCCCGATGATGGCCCTTGCGATCGATGGGAACTGTCTGATTTGCAATATGATTACGGTTGCGGACTGTATGCGCTGAATTATCGTGATAATACGGTTGGCACGGACAAGGCTATGGAATCCCCATCGGAGACTTTCGGTGAGGCCTTGGAGAATGCCTTGAATTCCGAAGAAATAGTGGTTGATTGGGATGCCGATTCATCAACGGCCGCGCCACGCAAGGATATTGTACTGCATAAATCGCCTCGTTGCGGAGCGATTATGCAAAACTTAATGAGGCGCTCGGATAATCTGTTTGCCGAAGGGATGCTCCGCCGATTAGCCCCCGGCCAAAGCAGGGCAGCGGCCATCGCTCGCGAACGCAGCTTGCTTGCGGCTCAAGGCTTGCAATTCGATATTACAGATATTTACGACGGTTCGGGCCTATCGCGCAATAACCGCGTTACAGCCGAAGTGATGGCCGATTTGTTGACGATAATGGCTAACCGCCGGGGAGCGGATGTTAGTTATGTTTCATTATTCCCGAAAGTAGGAGAGGAAGGAACGGTTAAAAAGTTGCTGAATGGTAGCTATTTGTCCGGTAAATTGGCCCTAAAGAGTGGAAGTATGAACGGTGTGCATTGTTATGCCGGTTATAAGCTGGATAGCGACGATAAGCCAACCCATGTCGTTGTCATCTTGGTCAACGATTTCTTCTGTAGCAGAAACGAGGTAAGGAGTGCTATTGAAACATTCCTCAAGCAGCAATTTAAAAATTCAGAACAATGAACTCAACGATAGATAAAATGCTTGGACTTACGGCAGATATTGCCGATGAGTTGCTCCAACTAAAAGATAATGAGCAGAACCTGATTCCGGATGAATTAAAAATAAAGATTATTTCGTTAGCGGAACTGGCTGCTGCCCAAACAGA
>CAZEST010000024.1:0-16044 GCA_964514745.1 uncultured Alistipes sp. | reverse complement strand
ATTCCGGTTGCAGAGCCTGCGGAGGTTAAGGAAGCAGCTCCGGTTGAGATGCTGATTGATCCGAAAGCACTGCAGCGTGCATTCTCAATTAACGACGCGTTCTTTTTCCGCCGTGAAATATTTGGAGGTTCCAAAGAGGCGTTTGAGCATGCGCTGAACCATGTTGCTACGCTGAAGGATTACCATCAGCTGCAACATTTCCTGGTTGAACGTCTCGACCTTAATTTAAATAAGACTCCCGGAAAGGATTTTTACCAGATTCTGGTAGGGTTCTTTAAAAAATAACGTATATGAGTGAAAGACAGAAAAGTGCCGGAAAACTTTATGTGGTGCCAACTCCGGTTGGCAATCTGGCGGATATGGCTCCTCGTGCGATTGAGGTATTGCGTACGGCCAATCTGATTTTAGCGGAGGATACTCGCACCAGTTCGGTAGTTACTCGCCATTTCGAGATTACCACTCCGCTGACATCCCATCATAAGTTTAACGAGCATACAACCGTTAAGCCATTGGTTGATAGGATGCTTGGTGGCGAGGTGCTGGCTTTGATTTCCGATGCCGGTACGCCGGCTATCTCCGATCCGGGCTTTATGCTGGTTAGAGAGTGCCGCCAAGCCGGGGTAGAGGTTGAAACCTTGCCCGGACCTACGGCGTTTGTGCCCGCTCTGGTTAATTCCGGCTTGCCTTGCGAGCGTTTCTGTTTTGAAGGGTTCTTACCCGTAAAGAAGGGGAGGGCAACGCGTCTGGCAGAGCTTGCGGCCGATGAGCGTACGTTCATAATATATGAGTCGCCTCTGAGGTTGCTGAAAACGCTTAAAGAATTGGCCGAAGTTTGCGGCGCTGAGCGCGATGCATCCGTATCGAGAGAAATTTCCAAACTCCATAATTCAACGCATAACGCTACGCTTGGCGAACTCGTGGATTATTTTACTCAAAATGCTCCTCGAGGGGAAATCGTAGTGGTAGTAGCCGGCAATCGTCAGGCTAAGGATGAGAAAAAAGTCCATAAGAATAAGTATCGTCAGGCAGATGAAGCTGATGATAATAGGTAATGTAAACGAAATCTAAAACACAAATCAAAATAGCATTGTTATGAAAAAAGGCAATTTTAGCTGTATGGCAGCCCTGGCTCTCGCTATGCTAACAGTAGCATGCTCGGACTCTAACAGTGGAAGCAGCACGAATTTCGGTCCTACTACTTCCGATTCTTTGCAGGTAGCTCTTGCTAATCAGGATTCTCTATTGGTTATCCTGAATGACATTTCCGAGGGTATGAACCAGATTAAGCAGATGGAGAATATCCTCAACAGCGGTGGTCTCGGAGCTGAGACCCCCGACCAGCGTCAGCAAATCCGCCAAGATATGGCCCAGATTCAGGAAGCTCTGAACCAGCGCCGTCAGCGTTTGGAACAGTTGGAACGTCAGCTAGCTTCGAGCAATCAAAATAACGTTACGCTCCAACGCGCTATCAAGAATCTGAAGGCTCAAATTCAGGAGCAGGAACAAACTATCGGAGGCCTGCGTGAACAGCTGGCTAATGCTAATATCCAGATTGAAGGCCTTAACGAATCGGTTAACCGTCTCGGCCAGGAGAAGGACTCTATTAGCGGAGTAGCTACGGCTGAGGCTTCTGCACGCAAAGAGGCAGAACGTCAGGCAACCGAGGCCGGCAATGCTCTGAATACTTGCTACTATGCTATCGGGACGGGTAAGGAACTGAAAGCCCACCACTTGATGGAATCCGGATTCCTGAAATCAACAAAGGTTTTGCCCTCCAACTTCGACCAGAGCTACTTTACAACCAGCGATAAGCGTACGTTACGCACTATCAACACCGGCTCAAAGAAAGCCAAGGTAATGACTAATCAACCGGCCGACTCCTACGAACTCGTAGAGGGCGCTAACGGCGTAAAGATTCTGAAGATTACCAATTCTTCACGTTTTTGGAACGCCTCAAACTTCCTCGTAATTAAGACCGACTAATAAATTAGCAATACTTGCCTCTAAACCCGAAAAAGCGATGCGTAGAAACGTCGTTTTTTCGGGTTTCTTCATTTTTCAAAAAGGTATCAAAATTCAATAATTTTCGAAAAATATGGTTGTAAAACATAAAAATTAAAAAACTTTTGCTACATTTGCAGTGTAATCCGATAAGCAACTGGATTTTTAGCTTAATCTGTTTGCTTAAAGTTTACACCTTTTAAAACCATTTTACTAACTAACATTTCTTGTAGCACAGCTAACAGACTTACTAATTATTAAAAACAGGTGCTATATATGAAGAAGTTTTTACACAGCATTTCGTTGCTTGGACTCGCTGCTTTAGCGACTCCTAATGCATTTGCGTCTACGGATGCAACAGTTACAGCTTTTGCTGACGTGTATGGCGAACCGGGCAAAACTTTCCAGTTTTATGCTCAGCTTAACAACAAGGGTACAGAAGACATAACTAAGATTAGCTACGATATTCAGATTACAGGTATCGATGAAGATCAGAGTTATACCATGGAGCTCGATACTCCCGTACCTGCAGGTGAAAAACGCTATATTACTTGGCAGGCTACAGCTCCCGATGAACTGGGCATCTCCAAAACAATGAAGATTAAGCTTACCAAGCTTAACGACGTTGAGGTTTCAAAGTCGGGCGTATCCGGCAAACTTCATACTGAGGAATTTGTTCCTGTTCACCGCTCGCTAGTTGAAGACTATACCGGTACATGGTGTGGCTACTGTCCGCGTGGTTACGTAGCTATGGAGGGCATCTCGCGCGATTATCCTAACAAGGTTCTAACTATGGCTTATCACTATAGTGACCCGATGGATGTCGCTACAATGTCCGAACCCATGACCGTTTCAGGTTATCCTACTCTGCATCTTAACCGTAGCACCGCTTCTGCATCATCGGTTGCCGGTACTGCCCTCAAGAAGTCAAATACGCTGACCAATCTCGCCGTTAATGTAACTTCAGCTCAATGGCTCGATGACAATCATTCATCTGCTAAGATTGTTGCTACTCTCGAATTTGGCGAAGACGTTGAGGCCGGCGATTATGACATCGACTTCTTCTTTGTAGAAAACGGCTTGAGCGGTACAACAAGCTCTTGGCGCCAGTCTACCTACTACTACGGTGGCTCAGCCGAATGGACCGATCCTCTGTGGAATCAGTTCATCGATAACGATGATATTATTATTACTACATCGGGCAGTTACACCTACTACTATGTGCCCAACCTGACTTTCAACGATGTCTGCATCGCTAACGCATCTGCAACCGCCAGCTTCGACCCCGTTCTGCCTGCTGCAACTGCACGTCAGCCCTTCGAGGTTGAATTTACCTTCGACAATATTAACGCTATCAAGGAATACGGTTCAAGCCGCAAGATCCTTCAGAACCCCGACGAATGTCGCCTTGCAGTAGTTGTTACCAAGGATGCAAATGGCGAATTCGTTAACTGCGACTGGATGAAGATCGGTGGAGAATCAGGTATTAACTCTGTAAACGCCGATGCTACAGTTTCAGATCTTAATGCTCCCGTTGAATACTTCAACCTCCAAGGTATGCGTGTAGAGAATCCCGAGGCCGGTCAGTTGCTGATCAAGCGCCAGGGCAACACGGCTACCAAGGTAGTTATCCGATAAATACGAACATATTACGCAATGGATTGAAACGTGGGGGAGTTCCCTCTGCGTTTCAATCATATAAAGACTTTTAGTATGAAATTCAAGCACATAACAGCAGCATTATTGCTCGCAGCTGCCTCGCTGACGGCTTCTGCCGCTCTCCCGTCTGTTAACCTGCAGAATCTTGACGGCCAAACAGTTAATACTTCAACAATCGGCACCGAAGGGAAGCCCGTAATCGTAAGTTTCTTCGCTACATGGTGTAAGCCTTGTATGCGCGAGCTGACGGCTATCGACCAAGTTTATGAAGATTGGCAAGAGGAAACCGGAGTAGAACTTATCGCCGTTTCAATCGACAAGGCTCAGGATGCCGATAAGGTTCGCTCGCTGATAGCCTCTCGCGATTGGCCTTACAGCGTATTGCTTGATGCAAACAGCGAGTTCGCTCGCTCTGTTGGTGTGCAGAACGTGCCTCACGTACTGATTATTGATGGTCAGGGCAACGTTGTCTACACCCACATTGGCTATCATGATGGCGGAGAGGTTGAACTCTACGAACACATTAAAGCTATCAAACAGTAACCATCATTCAGAAAGTAATAGATGAAGAGTTTCGCCGATATAAGAATGACGAAAAAAGCTATAGTCTGCTGCGGATTTTTAGCGCTCTGCTCCTCTGCTTGGGAGGTAGCTGCTATTGATTTGTGGGCCGACAAATTGTCTCTGCATGGGTCGTTTCAGACCGATATGCTGTTCCCGGAAAACGACGATAAGATCGGTTCCTCCAATGAGGACGGGAAGTTTAATACGAATACCTACCTCGACTTGTGGTTGCAAGGCGAACGCTTCTCGGCCGGTGCTCGATTTGAATATCTCGATCACCCCCTGCCCGGATTTTACGATGGCTTTAAGGGGTGGGGCGTGCCTTACTTCTATGTCAAGGGCGAACCGGTAAAGGGCTTGGAGCTTACCGCCGGCGATTTCTACGAGCAATTTGGCTCCGGAATGATTTTGCGTTCCTATGAGGACCGTGCTTTAGGCGTTGACAACGCAATCAGAGGTGGCCGCGTGCGCTGGACCTCTGTAAAGGGCTTAACCGTAAAGGCCTTGGGCGGTGTTCAGCGAAATTATTGGCATTGGGATTCCAACTCGCAGGTATATGGCGCTGACGTTGAAGGCGACTTTACGCAGTGGCTATCCGGTATGCGCGCTAAGGGATGGGGTTGGAATGTTGGTGCCGGATGGGTACTCCATCATCAGGGCGACCAGGATATCATGGTCCCCGGTAAAGACTTGCGCCTCAACTTACCCAATAATGTAAATGCTTTTAATGCCCGTACGCGTTTGAGCTATAAGAATTTTGCCCTTTATGGCGAGTATGCCTGGAAAGGTCAAGATCCTAATAGCAATAACGGCTATACTTATAAGCACGGCAATGCTGCCATGCTATCCTTGTCGTGGATGAAGGCCGGTAAGAGCGTGATGATTCAGGCTCGTCGTACCGACAATATGGAGTTCCGTCCGAGTCCGAACACTGCAAAGGATAACCTCTCGGGAAGTATCAACCACTTTGCTCCGTTTACAACGCAGCATACCTATGCTCTGCCTGCTCTGTATCCTTATAGCACGCTGGTTGGAGGCGATTGGGCTTACCAGGCAGAAGCTGCTATTAATTTCAAGCGCCATACGTTGTTTGGCGGTAAGTATGGAACTCGCCTGCGCTTGAATGCATCATTGGTCTACGCTCTGCCCAAGTACGACAGATCTGCCGAGATTGGTTCAGACGGCGTTTCATGCGGATTCTTTAAGGCCGGAAGCTTGGCTTATCGCGATATCAACCTTATGTTGGAGAAACGTCTGACCAAGTCGTTTACCCTTACGTTGATGTACATGAACCAGTTCTTCGATAAGGCTGCAGTTCAGGGCGAGGGTGACCAGGTTCATGCTAACATTTTTGTTGCTGAAGGCAAGTGGGCAATCACGCCGAAGACTATCTTACGCGCGGAATTGCAATACCTATCGACCAAGGACGATCAGGGCGATTGGCTCTATGGCTTGGCTGAATTGACCTTGACTCCTCACTGGTCATTCGAGGTTAGCGACCTTTGGAATACCGGTGAGACCGACACTCATTATTATCAGGCAGGCGTAACCGGTTCCTACGGTGCGCATCGCTTTAATGTAGCTTACGGCCGTACTCGTGCCGGCTACAACTGTTCGGGCGGTGTTTGCCGTTGGGTTCCCGCAACTCGAGGTTTAACGCTTAGCTACAATTTCTCGTTCTAACCTGCCTTAGTTTAATTTTGTATGAAGTCAATTTCAAAAATCATACTTCCTTGTGCGGCTATCGGCTTGATGGCTGTAGCGTGTAACGATATTGAGCCTGCCGACCGTTTTATAGAGGTAGCTCCGGTAGAGTCGAACCATGTTGTTCTGCTCGAGGACTATACCGGTCAGGGGTGTACCAACTGCCCGGATGCCCATAAGGTAATGGAGCAACTGCTCGAGCAATATCCCGATCAGCTTGTATGCGTAAGCATTCATGCCGGTCCGTTTGCGTATACCGAGACCGAAAAACGTCAATGGGGCCTCGCTCAAACCTTCGGCGATGATATGGCCTCTGCCCGTGGATTCAACTCGTCAACCAGTTATCCCAAGGGGGTAATTGATGGCGGTGCACCTGCCGAATATGAGGATTGGCCTGTCTTGGTTCGCTCTGCTTTGGAGAAATCGTCGTATTGCGAACTGGCAGTTAGCAATCTGAATGTTACTGACGGTGTGTTGTCAGGCGAGGTTACGGTAACTCCCGGTATGGAATTTACCGGCAATTTAGCAATCTGGGTACTTGAGGATGGCATCGTAGCACGCCAGAATAATCATGGTTCGTGGGAAATGCAGTATGTCCATAATCATGTAATTCGCGCGTATGCTACCAACTCCGTTTGGGGCGACCAGGTCGATCTAGGCCGCGATATCGAGGTTACGAAGTCGTTCAGCGTAAGTTTGCATGACAACTGGAATTCTGCTAATCTCTCGGTAGTAGCCTTCGTTACGAATGCCGCAACCGGCGAGTACGTGCAGACGGTTATTTCGAAAATTAATTAAATCAGAAATATATGAAGAAGATCACTACTCTTTTGGCTGCTGCCATGCTGACTCTGTCGGCATCGGCTGTTGAGCTGACCGTTTCGTCTGCTAACGGTACGGCTCTTAGTAATGGCGATTTCTTGTTCAATACGCCTAACGAAGATTTCTTGGCTGAGGGTGAAATCGCAATCTATGGTGGCGTTAGTCTGGCTTCGGATGAAACAACCTCTGTTGATATCAAAGCAACCTTGACTCAGGGCTTTGAGCGCTACGGATTCTGCGTTGGTGCATGCTTTCCGGTTAGCGTTGGTAGCTCGTTGACCACTACTGCAACTATCTCTCCCGATGCTCCCCAGATGCTTACGGTTGAACCAGTAATGGTTTCTGAGGCATGGGAACCCGGCATCGTTCGTACCTACATTTTCGATGTAGAAGTTTCCGTTAACAATGCCGTAGTAAAGGAATTCAATATGATTATTACCAACGATGAAAACTATGCATCGTTGATGAACGTAGTAGCTGATTCGGGTTCGTTCTCTGTTTCGGGCCGTTATGTCTACTGGAATCTTGAGAAGGCTCCCGGTTTGATGAACATCTATACGATTGACGGTAAACTCGTAGAGCAGAAGCGCTTGTCGAGCTCAACAGGTTCGGTAGTTCTGAATTTGCCCGAAGGCCTCTACATTTGGTCAATCGCCGGTCATTCCGAAAAAATCTACATTCGCTAAGATTTCGCTGACTTGAAACTTTACTCAAGTTTATTCGCTTTTGTTTAGCGACAACGAAATAACTAAATTGGGGCTGAATCTACGAAAATGGATTCAGCCCCAATGTCTATTACTGCTGCATCAAAATTTTCATCGGGCAACCATATATTAGGCAGGATGAATAGCTGTTGATAGCGAGCGTTGAAAAAGATAGGGGCTGTAATGGGGGAGAATTGAAAAAGTTTTGGTAACTTTGCATTATGTTAGGAATATCTAAAGAAATAGTCCACGGTCTGCCTGAGGTACATTATCCCGGGCGCGTAATTCTTATAGATTCCGCAGCCAAAGCTAAGAGTGCGGTAGCTTATTTGCTGAAGCAAAAACAGATTGGCTTCGATACAGAGACAAGGCCGAGTTTCCAAAAGAATCGTCGCTATAAGGTATCGTTGGTTCAGCTCTCCGTCCCCGGAGAGTGTTTTCTTTTTCGCTTGAAGCAGATAGGTAGCCTCGATGGATTAATGTCGATTTTTGAGAATCCCGACATTCAGAAGGTGGGGCTTTCGCTTAAGGATGACTTTCATTCGTTAGCCAAGCTTTGCGAATTTACCCCTGCCGGATTCGTGGAACTTCAAACATTTGTCAAGCAATATGAGATAGCGGATAACAGTCTGCAGAAGATCTTTGCGCTTATTTTTGGTCAGCGTATATCTAAGAATCAGCGATTGACAAATTGGGAGGCTCCGGTTTTGACTTTCAGCCAGCAAGCGTATGCCGCGATAGATGCATGGGCTTGCGTTGAGATATATAATCACTTATGCGCCGGCAAATTCCATCCGGAAGAGTGCCCCTATCACATTGATGATCAAACGGCGATTATGCTTCAAAGCTCGGTCGGTATTCATGTGCAACTGCCGACGGAATCGGTAGCTGCGCCTCCTCAACCGAAGGCCGAGAAAGCAGCAAAGCCCAAAGCAGCCAAGGCCAAAGCTACTAAGCCTAAGACGGCTAAGCCGAAGGCCGAGAAGACGGTTAAGCCGAAGGCTGAGAAGGCGGTCAAACCGAAGGCCGCCAAGCCTAAAGCGGCGAAGGCTGCGAGCAAGCCGAAGGCCGAGAAGGAGGTTAAACCGAAGAAGGCTGCTACACCGAAGAAGAAGGCTACTGCTACACCGAAGCGGCGCGTAACCAAACCTGTTGAGGCGTAAGTTGGAAAACAATATTTTGAACAACTATCGAACATCCGGTATCAAGCTGACGAGAACCTTAATGGAGGCTCTTGCAGCTTTCTTGTTTTTATTGCTGTTTCAGAGCTGCTTTACGGGCATTGAATCTACCCCGAAAATTACCTATAAGGACGTAAAAAAAGAGCAGATTCAGGAATCTGCCGAGCAGGTGTATGCAAAGGAATTTCAGACAGTTGATTTTAATCAGTGGCAGCCGGGACGCCGGTTCTTGGTAGCCGACGAGAAGGGTAAACTCTATTATTCTCCCTGTGTGGGCCGATATAATGAGGCTGCATTGGGCGATACGTTGGTCTATTGTGGAGTGAGCGAAGTGCCCTCAATCGTCGGGGGGAAGGCCGCGGAGATAGTGTTTGTAAATTCAAAAAATTATGGCGATACGCTAATATATCGTCCCGGAATCAGTGCCGACCAACTGGCGGAGCGCAGTAGCGTAATGTTGCCTTTTGTTGTTGACATTGATATGGTTGAGTTAGCTCGGCGCAAATTGCTCGGCAAGGAGCTATATACGCGCACGGATCGCTGGATTTCCGAATCGGGCAGTACGATAAAAGGACGCAAGTTTTTGAAGGTGAAGATTACGGCGGTAGATTCCTATACCGAAACTTATCCCTATTTGATTAGTTTCAGCTCGGCTGAAGGGGGAGATGAAAAAGGCTCTCTGATGATGTCAACTACATCGGTTGACGATACTCCGGCACTGCGCGGTTTTCAGGATCTGTTCTATTTATCAAATCCGCGCGATAATTATCCGCTGATTACCGATCATAATTGGGAACTGATTCGCGAAGGTCAAGTTGAAGAGGGCATGACTACTCAGGAGGCTTCGCTCTCGCTGGGAACGCCCCGCGAGGTTGACCGCCGTCATGACCAATCGTTTGCATATGAACGTTGGAGCTATTCCGAAGGGGTATATTTAATCTTCGAGGATGGCCTCTTGGTAAAATTTAACCGATAATTATGCTATTGCATAGCGCAATAATCAAGATCTATATATGGACTTAACGTTTTTAGGAACCGGAACGTCAACTGGGGTGCCACAATTAAGATGTGGCTGCAAGACGTGTACGTCAAGCGATCCGCGCGACCGACGTATGCGTGCGTGTTCCTTGTTGGAGTTCGACGGCAAACGTGTGCTGATTGATTGCGGCCCTGATTTTCATCAGCAGATGTTGATTCATGGCCAACGCTCACCGGAGGATTCGCTGGATGCCTTGCTGGTGACGCATCAGCATTATGACCATGTTGGTGGCCTTGACGATTTACGTCCATATTGCTATCGCGATGGCCGGATGACCGGCTTTCCTGTTTATTGTCAGGCGGATGTTGCTCATGATTTTAGGGAGCGCCTGCCATATTCTTTCAGAGAGAATCCATATCCTGGATCTCCGCGTTTTGATTTGCGCGAGATTGAGGCCTTCAAGCCGTTTCAGGTGTTGGGCCGAGACGTAATGCCGCTAAGGGTCAACCATTTTATCTTGGATATGTTGGGATTCAGAATTGGCAATTTAGGATATATTACCGATGCTAAAGAGTTGCCCAACGATACGTATGAGGCGTTGCAGGGCGTAGATACGTTGGTAATCAACGCGCTGCGACAGCAACCGCATAATTCCCACTTTTCGTTGGCCGATGCCTTGGCAGCAATCCGGCGGATTCAGCCTCGCGTTGCATATCTAATTCATATCAGCCACGATATGGGCCCATATGCCGATGTTGCTCCGACGTTGCCTAAGAATGTGTTCCTTACTTACGACGGATTAAAGATTCATATTCCGGATTGATTTATTCAGCAGTTATGGCAAAGGATTCGACGCTAGAGTATGTAGAAGTTGTTCTGCCCCTGCCGTTATCAACAACTTTTACTTATCATATACCTCAAGAGATGGGCACTATGCCGATTGGCGTAGGGTTCAGGGTTATCGTACCTTTTGGCCGTAAGAAATTCTATACCGGAATCGTAGTAGGTCTGTTGCCGACGGCTCCCGACGGTTTTGAAATTAAGGAACTGGCGATGATTCTGGATGACCATCCGATTATTCGCCATCCACAGCTGAAATTATGGGACTGGGTAGCGGATTATTATCTATGTTCTACGGGCGACGTGTATAAGGCTGCAGTTCCGGCCGGAATGAAAATCGAAAGTGAAACTTTTGTTGAAGTCAATCCCGACTTTGATTTTGCCGCATTTCCTCTGAAGACGGAATTGGAGGCAGAGGTTTATCAGTTGGTAGACCATGAGAAGCAGATGACGGCTTCGGAAGTTGCAAAGAAAATTGATAAGCGCGGTACGGCAGCAACGGTTACCCGGTTGATTTCGAGGGGAGTGCTGATTATAGCGGAAAAAATGGTTGAGCGTTACGTAACTAAGAAATTGAGTTGCGTAAGGCTTAAGCCCGGATTATCCGAGGCGGATGCATTTCAGCTGATTGGTTCTGCCCGGAAGCAAGAAACGTTGTTGCTGGCGCTGATAGATATGCAACGCCAGGCAGCAAGGCCGTCTACCCCTATGTCGGCAAGAGATATCCCTAAGGCTCAGTTGCTTGAGCGAGCCGATGTCAGTAGTGCTATTCTCTCGGCGATGGAAAAGAAGGGGATTGTTGAGCAGTATTCTATCGAGATCAATCGTTTCCGCTACGATGGACAGCCGTTAACAGGGCTACCTCGGCTGTCAGAAGCTCAGGAGGAGGCTCTTGAGCAACTGCATTTACTATGGAAGGAGAAGGATGTCAATTTACTGCACGGCGTTACATCTTCGGGCAAGACTGAGATATATATCCATATAATTAATCACGTATTGAACCGTGGCGATCAGGTTTTATATCTGGTGCCGGAGATTGCGCTGACTGCTCAGCTGACACGCCGTTTGCAGCAGGTTTTTGGAGAGAGAGTTGTAGTATATCACTCTAAATTCTCAGATAATGAGCGAGTTGATCTCTGGAGAAAATTGCTGGTGAGCCATGAGCCGTTGCTGATTCTGGGCGTGCGCTCGTCGGTATTCCTGCCGTTTGCAAAGCTGGGACTAGTAATCGTTGATGAGGAACATGAAAGCAGCTATAAGCAGAATGATCCGGCTCCACGCTATAATGCGCGTGACGTAGCTATTGTTCTGGCGCATTTCCATGGAGCCAAGACGCTGTTGGGATCGGCAACTCCATCGGTCGAAACGTATTATAAGGCGGTCAATGGCAAGTTTGGGCTGGTTAGCTTGAATCAGCGTTATCAGAACGTTGCGCTACCGGAAATTGAGTTGGCCGACTTAAAGTTAGCTCGCAATAAGCGCGAACTGCATGGCGCATTTGCATTGCAGACTATTCGCAGGGCAAATGAGGCGCTTCAGGCCGGTAAACAGGTGATTTTCTTCCAGAATCGTCGCGGTTATGCACCGATGGTTAGGTGTAAGCAGTGTGCATGGGTGCCGAAGTGTGAGAATTGTGATGTCTCATTGACTTATCATCGTGCGCTCCGCCAGCTACAGTGCCATTATTGCGGTGCGGTTTATACTTTGCCAACGGTTTGTCCGCAGTGTAAGGAGCCGGCTATCGAGGAGATTGGCTACGGCACAGAGCGCATTGAGGACGAATTGGCAACGGTTTTGCCCGGCGTTGGCGTTTTGCGAATGGACTTGGATTCTACCCGCAATAAACATTCGTATGAACAAATTATAGATTCATTTTCGGAGGGAAAGGCAGGCGTATTGGTTGGTACGCAAATGGTTACCAAGGGATTAGACTTCAAGGATGTTGAGGTTGTTGGTATCCTTAATGCCGACGCAGTTCTGAATGCACCGGATTTCCGTTCGGGTGAGCGTGGATTCAATATGTTGGAGCAGGTATCAGGCCGAGCCGGACGTCGCGATGGGCATGCAGGGAAGGTTGTTGTGCAGACATATAATACTCAACACCCGATTCTAAGCTTTGTTAAGCACCATGATTTCTTGGGCTTTTATCAGCAGGAGATAGAGCAGCGCGAAAAATATTTTTATCCTCCGTTTGTTCGCTTGATTTACATTTATATAAAGCATCGCGATGCGGCCACCGTATGCCGTTTGGCCGATAATTGCGCGGGGCGACTTAGGCAGTTGTTGGGCGGAAGAGTGTTTGGACCGGATGAACCTACCGTGGCGCGTGTGCAAAACTTCTATATACGTCGAATAATGTTGAAGATTGAGATTAATGCCTCTGTAGCTAAGATTAAGCAGCTACTGCGTCAGACCTATCTCGACCTCCATGGTGATCCGGCCATGAAGCAGGCTATCCTCTACTACGATGTAGACCCGCAATAGCTTTTACTATCATTGTTGCAAATTGCTTGCCGAACAGAGCGACGATAGCCCCTGCTTTGTTTTTTATGCGTACGTTAGGATTGAATATTTCCGACAGTCTATTTTGCTTGATTGTTGGCCAACATCGATTCGCCGTTGAATATTCGCCATGTTGCGTTGCCAGAACAAACATGTTATAATATGCGCTAAAACGTCGGTCGCGAGCTGCGCGTTGTAGGTTTGGCCCCCCGTTGGCTTGCATATATTGCAGTAGATTATCAACAACATATAGAACATCCAGGCGAGCATTTGACCAGGTATTGATATAGCTGGCCCTATTCTCGCGGTAGAAATATGTTATCTGGTTGGTATAGCCGATTTTGTTGGCTCTAATGAATATTTTATAGAAGAAATCCAGGTCTTCATATCTTAGACCTTCGGCAAATCTCAGGCCGTTGAACAACTCCTTTCGGTAGAGTGTGTTCCATGCCGATGGATAGTAGTTGGGCTGCTGGTAGAGCGTACGTTCGATAGCTGTAGCCGAATCAATTACGTTGATTCGTTCATGAGAGAATGGCTTGAAGGTATAACTCTGTTTGTAGACCGTACACCCACAGCATATATCCGCATTTGTTTGTTGATGAACTGCATAAAGGTGTCGGACCATATCGGGATGCAGTTCATCATCGGCATCAACGAAAATTAGATATTCTCCTCGCGCAATGTCAATGCCCAAGTTGCGTGCTGCCGACGGACCTCCGTTAGGCTTGTCTTTGACCGTAATTCGACTATCTTGCCGTGCATAATTATCAAGTATTGTCCCGGAATTGTCGGTTGACCCGTCATTAACCAGTATGATTTCTATGTTGGTATACGACTGATGTATAATGCTCTCAATGCATGGCTTCAACCAGTCTTGAGCATTATAAACGGGTATAATTATGGAAATTAGGGGCATATGATAGCAAGGGGGAAATGGATTATTGCTGCATTAGACGAGCGGCACGTGGATAGGAGTTGAGAATTGCGGTTGGATGGCGGTTGTCGAACGCACCGAGAGCATATCCTTCGAGAGAACCGTCGGGTGTCTTTACCTGGAATGCTTCCGGAGCCCAGTAGAATACTCCGGTACAAGCGCCGTTAGCGTCGTTGATAACGGCGTCGAATAGCGAGTTCATAAACTCCAGGCCTTCTTCCGGTTTGGATGAATCAACGCCGGTCTCTACGATCATAACCTTGCATCCATATTTTTCGTTGAGTTTGCGAATATTGTCGATAGCATCTCGTAGGGTAGAGGCTGCGTCGGGTTCATGATTATATTTGATGGCCCAATAGGGATAGACGCTCATTCCGATGATATCCCATTTTGCTCCGTTAGCCTTCAGCCCGTCGAAGATTTCGTTGTATGTAGGATTGTCGAATCCGTTGTCGATATGCACTATGACTTGAGCATTGGGATAGACACTCTTAACAGCATCATAGCCGGCGATGGTCAGAGCAGCGTAGTTAGCCATATTGCCTTTCGATAATTGTCCCATCGGCCATAAGAAACCGTCGCGAGTTTCGTTGCCAACCTGCACCCATTTTACGTTAATGCCGTTGTCCTTGAGGAGTTGGAGGGTCTCGATAGTATGGTTGGCCAGGGCTTGCTTCATTTCGTTTAGATTGAAGTCTTTCCATGCAGCCGGGATGATTTGTTTTTCGGGATCGGCCCACCAATCGGAGTAGTGGAAGTCAATCATGATTTCCATGCCGAGGGCTTTAGCGCGTTGCGCCATTGTTAGTACGTCTTGTTTTGAACTCCATCCTCCACGAGGATTTACCCAGACGCGCAGGCGTACGGCGTTCATGCCGTAATTCTTCATTAGTTGGGTGTTCTCGGTTACAACGCCCAGTGTATCGGTTGAGTATACTCCGCGCGCTTCGTCGGCGGTTGTGCCGCTAATGTCTGCTCCCAGCCATAATTCGTTGGGCTTCTTGGCATCGGCGTTGAGCGCCACAGCGCCGGCAATAGCAAATGCAAGCAGTGATTTGGATGAAATCTTAAGTATGTTTAGTTGTAACATTCCTATATACGAGTTTAATTGTAGATGTATGCGCGAAGTTACGAAATTATTTGCAATAAAACGAACAGAAGAGCTTCCCGATAAGGGAATTTCTTCTGTTCGTAGGTTATGTGTGTCGTATGTGTGTGCGGAATCAGTAGTGTTTGATAGTGCTATTAGAATGTGAATTTCTTAGCTGCTTCTTTTCTGCGTTCTCTTCGCGTCTGAATGTCGTCGGTGTCTTCGTTGATGGCTGCATAGCCGCAATAGGAGTTTGCTACGCATCCTTGGAATTTGTCGAACATCTCTTTTGTCCCTTCATTGCTGTTCTGGAACGACATTCGGTTATCGATGTTGAGGGCGTTGCCCATCGTGTCCAGGTCGATGTTGGCGCCGATGAGGTTTATCGTCCACCCCATTTCTTTCAGCCCGGCTATCATCTTGGCTACCTGAGTCCAATTATAACGATGAGAATCGTTCTCAAAGCCGTCAGTAATGATGGTGATTACTCCGGTAGCGTCTTCGTGGGTCTCGCTGGCAGCCTTTAGTTCGGAGAGTGTGTCGCCAATGGCATCCAGTAGAGGGGTAGCGCCGAAAGGTTCGTAGTCTTTTTCGGTGATGTGGCGAGCGTTGCTGGTGCTCTCATTTTTGAGAAGGTAGCGTGATGCTACGGGGCCTCCGCTCTGGAATGCGTAGATTGACATAAGGGAGTGGAAGGCATCGGGATTGGCGGCAGTAGCAGCCTTGGCAACGTTGATGGTTTCGTTGCAACCGGCGATAGTAGCCTTTTTAGCATCGCTCATAGAGCCGCTTTCGTCGAGAATGATAAGGTTGAAGATGGTTGTTTTGGCCTTGTTTGCTGTCATGGTGTTGATAGTTTTAGTAGGGTGAATACTGAAGTTAGTTTAGGATAGATTGTGCTATTTGGAGAATAAGCTAATCTACTTAGAAATGTTGCAAACATCGTGCCAAACTACAAAAAAGAAAAATCGCAACCAACTCATTAAAGAGTTAATTGCGATTTTATAGTGTCCGAAATGAGACTCGAACTCACACGATCCAATGATCACTACCCCCTCAAA
>CAZEST010000023.1:0-19966 GCA_964514745.1 uncultured Alistipes sp. | reverse complement strand
CGCCACGGTCTCCACTCCGCCTAACCATCCCCTCGCCTATTTCAATATTACAAAAGTGTGTTTACAAAAAATGTAATTACAATTTGTGTAATTACATTTTTTGTAATAGATGTTATTTGGAGGCCGGTGGGTTGGAATTAGGGGAATCGGAATCTGCGGAATGTGCAGGGTCGGGAGCGAGGACCGGCAGCTGCCAGTTCCAGCGGAGAGCCCCCATACGGAGCACAACTATAGTAAGGGCGCACGCGATTTCGCAACCGGCACTACCACAGCCACACAGCTGCGCCAGCCAGTAGACAACACCGCCGGCAATGCAGGCCGTAGCGTAAATGTCCTTGCGGAAGAAGAGGGGTTGTTCGTTGATAAGGATGTCGCGCAAGACGCCACCGAAGGCTCCGGTAATCATACCCATGATATTGGCAACCCAGAGCGGATAGCCACAGGCCAAAGTCTTCTCGATACCGATAACCGCAAAGAGCGCCAAGCCCAACGTATCGAACACAAACAACATACGGTTGTTACTAACCAGAATATTACGGAAGATGATTACCACTGCAAGCGATATACCGGTTACGGCAAGATACCATGGGGTCTGCATCCAAAATATAGGCTTGTCGAGCAAAAGGTCGCGCAACGTACCGCCACCGATAGCCGTAACCAGGCCGACAGTGTAGGCACCGAACCAGTCGAAATGGCGGAATGCCGCCAAACGGATTCCGGATATGGCAAAGGCAATCGTTCCGATAACTTCGATTGCAGTCAAAAATGTTGATTCCATTTTACCTTATTACCTATTAGAGATTAAGATGGGTAAAAAACTATTGTGGGTTTTGATAGTAGCGGCAGTAGGCGGTGATGCCGCAGTTGAGGCAGTCGGGGCGACGCGCCTTGCAGACGTAGCGCCCATGCAGAATCAGCCAATGATGGGCATCCGCCACCTGTTCTGCAGGTATGTATTTCATCAGGGTTTGTTCGGTTTGCCGGGGAGTTTTGGCTCCGGTAGTCAGTCCAATGCGCTCCGACACTCTAAACACGTGGGTATCAACCGGCATCGCAGCCCTATTCCATACTACGGCCAGCATCACGTTGGCCGTCTTTCGGCCAACTCCGGGAATAGTCAGCAGGTCGTCGATATTGTCGGGCACCTCCCCGTTGAAATCCTCAACGAGTTTGCGAGCCGCCCCCAGCAGCGACTTGGTTTTATTGTTGGGATAAGATACCGAACGGATATATTCGTAGACAGTTGCCTCGTCGGAAGCAGCTAATGAGGCTGCATCCGGAAAAGCCTCAAACAGAGGGGGCGTTACGATGTTTACACGCTTGTCGGTGCATTGCGCCGAGAGGATTACAGCTAAAAGCAGATGGAAGGGGGTATCGTAATGGAGTTCCGTTTTTGGTTCGGGCATTTCGGCTGCGAACCATTCAAGGACCTTACTATAACGCTCCTTGACGGTCAGACGTTGTTTTGCCATAAATCAGGAGTGTGCGTTATGATAACTTCGGAGAGCGATAGTTAATCTATCAGGTATATTTAGGATAAAAATTTCCCAGTAAGCCATAGCGCGATTCCACACAGAGCCAGACCGCCTATAACGCTTACCAGGATATAAGTTAAAGCGGATAGCCATCGGCCTGTTTGCAGCAGCGCCATGGCATCCAATGAAAAAGACGAAAACGTTGTAAATCCTCCGAGGAAACCGGTCACCGCCAGGCAGTAGACCCAGCGCGGAGCGTCGTAATGATTCAAGATACCCCAAAGCAGGCCTATCAAGAAGCATCCGAGCAGATTTACATCGACCGTTGACCAGAACTTTTCGCGACTGAAAAGCGAGAGTTGTTGCACACCGTAGCGCGAGATTGCGCCTAGGCAACCGCCAACCCCTACCAATATAACGTTAATCAGTCCGGTCATGCGTGCAAGAAAACGGATGAAGCTTTAGTGTGCGTGGGTAAACTCCTTCAAGAAGCGCACATCGTTTTCGGAGAACAGGCGGAGGTCGTTAACGCGATATTTCAGGTTAGCGATACGCTCAACACCCATACCCAAGGCAAAGCCATTGTACTTCGACGAGTCGATACCGCAGGCATCCAGCACGTTCGGGTCAACCATACCGCAACCGAGGATTTCAACCCAGCCGGTATGCTTGCAGAAGCCGCAGCCCTTTCCGCCACAGAGGTTACATGAGATATCCATTTCAGCCGAAGGTTCGGTGAAGGGGAAGTAGCTCGGGCGCAGACGAATCTTGGTCTCCGGACCGAACATCTCGCGAGCGAAGTAGAGCAGCGTCTGCTTCAGGTCGGCAAAGCTTACATTCTTGTCAACGTAGAGGGCTTCTACTTGATGGAAGAAGCAGTGGGCACGGGCCGAGATAGCTTCGTTGCGGTATACACGACCGGGGCAAACGATGCGGATAGGGGGCTGAGTATGCTCCATCACACGCGACTGCACCGACGAAGTATGCGTACGCAGCAGTACGTCGGGGCTACGCTGGATAAAGAACGTATCCTGCATATCGCGAGCGGGGTGATCATCCGCAAAGTTCAATGAGGAGAACACGTGCCAGTCATCCTCAACTTCCGGACCTTCCGCTACGGTGAATCCCAAGCGGCGGAAAATCTCAACAATCTCATCGCGCACCAGCGAAAGGGGGTGACGAGTACCAAGGCCAATAGGCGCAGCCGAACGGCTCAGGTCTAGCGACTCATCGAGAGTGTCGGCCGACTCTGTAGCAGCCTTAAGCGCATTAATCTTCTCTGTTGCAAACTCCTTTAACGCATTGATTTCCATGCCGACAGCTTTTTTCTGATCGGCAGGCACATTACGGAAATCAGCCATCAAGCTACTTACCTCGCCCTTCTTGGAGAGGTATTTTATTCTCAGAGCCTCGACCTCCTGGGGAGTGGAAGCCTGTAGGGCCTCGATTTCGGCCTTTAGACTGTGGATTTTCTCTAACATTCTACTTTTAGATGTAAGCTATACTTTAAATATCTTATTCGCCTGCTTCTCGGTCGAGGGCGGCGGCGATATTTGCAAAGATATCCTCAACCGACCCGCTACCGTTAATCTGGCGGTACTTACCCTCCTTGATATAGAAATCGCGCAGGGGGGTGGTTGATTCGTGATAAACTTTCAGACGATTCTGAATAGTTTCGAGGTTGTCGTCGGCACGGCCTGTCTGGGCACCGCGCTTGAGCATACGCTCAACCAGGTCCTCTTCGGGCACCTCTAAGCCAACAACGTGGTTAATTTCCTGTCCGCGCTTGGAAAGGAAGCTATTGAGAGCTTCAGCCTGGGGAATCGTGCGGGGGAAGCCGTCGAAGATTACGCCCTGCTTAGCCTTGGGTTCGTTATCAATGATCTCTTCAAGAATTTTGATCATCAGAGAATCAGGAATCAGCTGACCCTGATTGATGTATGTCTTCGCAATCTGACCGATAGGGGTCTTGCGAGCAATATGGTCGCGCAGCACTTCACCGGTTGAGATGTGGTGGAGGCCGTAGCGCTCAATAAGTTTTTCGCTCTGGGTTCCTTTACCGCTGCCCGGAGCACCGAAAATTACAACATTCATGTAACTGTGTTGTCGTTGTGTCGTTTACCTTAGATTAATTTAGGGCCTAATTCCGCGCTATCGAGGAGCGCATAGTTCAGCCACAGCTCGGGCCGCTCGCACTGCTGCAGGGCAACCTTCGCGAAAGAGACTTGCGTCTGTGTGAGAGGTCGGAAGACCGCCAACTCCCCGGAGTTAGGCCGGGGCGGATGGCCTACCGGAATTGATTACTCGGCTTTCTCCTTCAGTACGTAGATATCCTTGAGATTGCGAGCAAGCCCGTCAAGGTCAAGACCGAAGCCAATGATGAACTTCGGGGGAATGGAGAACCCAACATAGTCGGGCTTCACATCGCACTGCAAAGATTCCGGCTTGAACAGCAAGGTTGCAACCTTCAGTTCGGCAGGATTCTTCTTGCGCAAATCGCCAAGCAAGCGCTTGATTGTATGACCGGTATCAACGATATCCTCTACCACGATTACCGAGCGCCCTTCAATATCTTCGCCGAGCCCAAGTACCTCCTTGACCACACCGGTTGAAGAGGTTCCTTCGTAGCTCTTCAGACGGATGAAGGTGATTTCAGCATCGGTTTCAACCTCGCGGAAGAGATCTGAAGCGAAGGGGAACGCTCCGTTAAGCACACACAGGAACAAAGGACGCTTGCCTCGATACTCTTCAGAAATGGTTTTACCCAATTCCTTGATTCGCGCGTCGATTTTCTCTTTAAGAATGTAGGGCTCAAAAGTCAGCCCGTTGTAAGTGACTTCTTTCATCAGGTTGGAATAATTGTGCAAAATTATAAAATTTTTTGCCACTTCCCAAACCCTCTCCAACTTTTTACGCTATTCGAGAAGAAAATAACCTCAATTTTTTCGAGCGACCTTTTCTAAATCGAAAATTAATCTAAAACGAATGTATTCTAGTCCGTTAGGTTCCTAATTCCAAAGGTATAAAATATTTTTTGTAATGAAGCGAAACATACCGCCGTATTTATTAGGTGGTTTTCAAAGATAATTTGTAAATTTGCAGTCAATGAAACTATTTACTAACGATCAGATCAGAACCATCGAGCGCTACACGATCGAGACCGAAGGGATTCCTACCGGTGAAATCATCGAGAGAGTAGCCGAAGGCGTGGCCGACGAGATTGCCGCTCGCTGGCGCCCGTCGAAACCCACCATAGTTTTTGCCGGCCCGGGAAACAACGGGGCCGACGCCCTTGCCACGGCGCGATTGCTCCACGAGCATGGTTTTCACCCTGAGATTTTCCTCTTCAACATCGGAGGCGACAAATTATCAGCTGAATGCCAGGCCGTACGCGATCGTCTGTTAGAGGTAGTGCCTGACGCTGACTTCCACGAAGTCACCAGCCGATTTACGCCCCCCAACATTACGGCGAGCCACCTGATCGTTGACGGCCTCTTCGGAGCCGGACTGCGCGAAGAACTTCGCGGCGGCTTCCAATCGTTAGTACAATACATCAACGAAGAGCACCCTACGGTTGTCTCCATCGACCTCCCCTCGGGAATGTTTGGCGACTGGAATCCACGAATCGTCAACCGCAACACTATCCACGCTACGCTGACGTTAGCTATCCAATTCCCTCGGCTCTGCTTCTTTATCCCCGACAACGCCGAACTAATCGGCGAATGGAAGGTGCTGGATATCGGCCTGAGCCAACAGGCTATAGCGTCGCAACCGGCTGAATTCTGCGTAGTTGAAAAGCGCGACATCCAACGCCGTCTGCGCCACCGCAAGGAGTTCTGCTCAAAGGCCGACTTCGGGACTGCCGTGCTGTATGCCGGCAGCTACGGCATGATGGGAGCTGCAGTGCTGGCTGCTCGTGCGGCAATGCGTGGCGGCGTGGGCAAGCTAACCGTAACCGCCCCCAAGTGTGGCTACCAGATTCTGCAAACGGCCGTACCGGAAGCTATGTATCGCAACAATCGTGGCGACCTGCAACTGACCGAGATACATCCCGAACGCGACTTCTCCGCCATAGCTATCGGCCCCGGTATCGGCACCAACGAAATGACCGTCAAGGCCCTGGAGGATTTTCTGTCGAGCATCGACAAGTCGGTAATCCTCGATGCCGACGCATTGAACTGCATTGCCCTGCGACCGGCGATGCTCAACAGCGTGCCCATTCTCTCCGTCATGACGCCCCACGCCGGGGAATTTGACCGCATGTTCGGTCCGCAACCATCCTCCGAAGCGCGCCTGCGTAAGGCAATCGAGATGGCGAAGTACTACAACATCCTGATTATCCTTAAAGGCCGCTACACGGCTATAGTGCGTCCCGATGGTAAAATCTATTTCAACTCATCGGGCTGCCCTGGCATGGCTACAGCCGGCAGTGGCGACGTGCTTACCGGATTGCTGCTGGCAATGATGGCCCAAGGTTATCCGGCAGAAATTGCGTCGATTATCGCCGTTTACATCCATGGCATAGCCGGCGAAATGGCCGAAGCCGAGCATGGCGAATTCGGCGTTACCGCCGGTGACATCGCCGCAAACATCGGGCGCGCAATTCGCGAAACGATGAAATAAATCTCCCCTCATACACGCTATAAGATTTCGTTGAAGCATACTGAACATCAGCTTATGAAGTCAATATATCTTCCTCTATTGATAGCTGCCTCATTGACAGCCTTCGAGGGAAACGCGCAGCAGGCCCAACGCCTTGAGGCTACAAAGGCCAACGACTATGCGCTGGTTTATTCCCTCCCAAAAACTATGATTGACGTTACTCTCGAGGCCGAACTGACCGTAAAGAAGCCCGGAGAGTTCTACAAATACGCACCTAAATACCTCAACATCTCCAACCCTATAACCCGAGAGGCTCACTCCGTAAAGCTGCTCTCAGCACAGGTATCAACCCACGGCGTTCAAGACTCCGAGGAGACCTACTCCGTACAGTTCAAGTCGGGCCAGGCTATCTACGTTGCGCTCAACGATGCAGGTATTCCGCTGGCAATTAACACCGAGGAGGTTGCCAACATCAGCAAACCCACTGCGCCCACGGCAAAGAAAGCTGACCCCACCCCATTGGAAACAGCTGCCGCTAAGCAGGTAATCAGCGAGGAAATGCTCCAGAGCCAATCTACCGCAAAACGTGCGGAACTGGCTGCCCAGGCCATCTTCGCTATTCGCCAAACTCGCAGCGACCTCATCACCGGGCAGGCCGACAATATGCCCCCCGACGGCAAGTCGCTCCAGCTAATGCTCGACAACCTGCAAGCCCAGGAAGATGCCCTGACGGCGATGTTTGTCGGCACTACCGCCACATCTACGCAGGTTGCAACCTTCGTAGTCAATCCGGAATCTGTAGCCGATGCCGACCAAGCAAAACTTACCATAGCCCGTCTGTCGACGGTTGACGGAATTGTTGACGCCAACGATCTTTCAGGCTCCCCGGTATATTTAAACTTAGCGGTTATTGCCCGTGGCAAGATGCCCGTAAATGAAAAAGAGCAGGAGATTCCATTTCCAAAGAACGGAATTCCATACCGCATTCCGGGCCAATTACAGGCAACCGTCAGCTACGACGGAAAGCAGTTTGCCAACGACAAACTCGACATTGCCCAATTAGGTATCGTTTACGGACTCGCTCCCAACTCTTTTACCGACAAGAAGGCGCCTATCTACATCCTCTACAATCCATCAACCGGAGGGATCCTGCGCCAAGGCGCCGCAACCGCCAACTAACCCACCAGACTTTCTCAACGTCACCTCGTGACCTTACAAACAACACCGCCCGAACAAGCTTCGTTCGGGCGGTGGCTTTATGTATTGGGAATAGGATTATGCTTTGGGAGCAGAATTGCGGCGACGATTGCGCTTGCGAATCCAGAGGTAATATCCGGTAAGGGGAAGCGTAGCACCAATCAAGGCTGCGATAAAGTAGATGATACGAGTTGTCAGGCCACCCCATCCACCCGTGTGGATATTGTAAACGACGCCACGCATCTTAGCAGCTTTATCCTTGTCGGCATACAGTTCTACTGAAGTAACCTTTCCGGCGTTATCAAAACTATAGTTGTCGGTAGCACGAAGACTATTACGCCCGGCCGGAACAACGGCAACCTGTCCGTCAGATACGGTCAACTGCTTATAATCGGGAACGACCTTGACAACATTGTCAACCATGGCCTGCCAACAAGCATACGAAACGCCTGTTTCTTCCTCAGCCAGAATATCAGCCGCCGGCTTGCCACCACCGTGGTTCCAGTTGCCGCCCTTGCCTTCGGGTTTGCCACCACCGTGATTCCAGTTGCCGCCCTTGCCTTCGGGTTTGCCGCCCTTGCCACCCTTGCCTTCGGGCTTGCCACCACCATGGTTCCAGTTGCCACCTTTGCCACCTTTTCCTCCATGGCCGCCGGCCGTTTCCTCAACACCAAAGAGCGAATAGAAACCGGTGCGATACCACGAGAACGACCAGGTCAAACCGGTCAGGGCCATTGCCAAGACGAAAATGGTAACATAGATACCACCGCCAACATGCAGGTCGTGCAAAAAGCGCATCCAGCCCTTATTAGCTACAATCTTCAGGCTCTGCAGCAACGGCTTTTTGCGGTTAGTAAGCCACATCAAGATACCCGTAATCAGGATGAAGACCAAGGCTATCGTAGAAATACCTACAATCAACTTTCCCCACGAGATACCTTCGCCAGAGGGCGCAGCAAGCAACCATCGATGGAGCATGAACATCTTCGAGAAGAACGCCGGACGCTCTACCGTGCCCTTCACCTCACCGGTGTACTGGTCAACGAGCAGTGTGCCCTGCTCCGTAGTAACCTGATAAGCGCGTTCGGGATTGGATGAGATTGTTACAGCAGAGATAGAACCAGCTTCAGGGCGCTGTTCCGCTACCTTCTCCGCCAACTGCTCAACCGAGAGCGCACAGCCCGAAGCATCAGCCACGTAATAGAGGTCGTGGTTCACGGCTTCGGTAATCTCCTTCTCGAAGATCAGCGACGCACCGGAAAAGCAGATGAGCGTAATGAAGATTCCAAGTGGGATTGAGAGCCACTTATGGATGTTTCTGAATATACCTTTCATTTATAGAGAATTAATTATGAGGCAAAGTTACGGATTTTACAACAGCTTACCAAGCGCGGTTATGGTTGCCACCTCCGCAACCAAGCCTTTGGTTGCCACGCCGGTTGTAGTGTCGATCTTGTAGATTGCGGGATAGTCTGACGACATAACTGCTATATAAACATAACCATTCTCGGCGTAAACAGTTTTGCTGTATTCGGTGATTTCCGACCAAGCGGGCAGACCGGTTACGTAGGTAAGTGAACCCTTTTCGGCGTTGAACACAGCGAGCTGGTTAGCAACCTGCTGGTTGGAAGTGAGCTGTGAGCCATACATGAAGAGGAGGAAGTTGCTACCACCGGCATTCAGGCAGCGCTGGAACGACTTGCCGCCCGACAGCTGCTCGATATTTACATAGTAGTTAGCATCGAAATCGCTTGCGCCCGACTTGATACGAACAACACCGGCATCGAGGGTGGTCTGCTGACGTGCGTCGGTCATGCACTTTGCGAATGAGGGAGAGAATACGTAAACATCACCGTTGTCAGCCTGGCGAATCATCTGATAGTACTGCGACTTGTAGCGACCGCAAGCATAGCTGATTTTGTCGGTGCGGATAAGCTTCTTGCCTTCGAGTTTTTCGTTGTCGAAGATAGCAACCCAACATTCGTTAGGATACTGAGTGTACTGAAGTTCACCCTTAACATAGGCGCTGGAGTTAGAGCCACCACTGGTAGTCTTTACCAGGTCTTCATTGCCGGGGAGCACGTACTTACCGCCGTCGATAGATGAGCCGTAGGGCGACAGACCCATCGGCACAACTGCCGAGAACATCTTGTTGCCAACCTGCTCGAAGCCCGAGAGGGTTACATACTCACCGTTGCCGAGGAAGTTCTCCGACATATAGAGGTCCTGGTTGTTGGTATCGTTGGAGGTTGAGGTTTCGTTCTCAAAGTCGAGGTAGCTCAGCAGGAACATCTTAGGCAGGTTGCCGTCAGCATCGGCGAACGCAGAAGGAGCGCTACCGGTTGAGGCGGTGATGATGTAGTTGCCATAGCGACCGTAAGAGGAGAAGCGACTGATTTTGTACTCAGCCGAACGAGCTACAACCTGATTGTTGGCACCCATAACGTAAGAGCGGGTTGTGCCGGCGTTCTGCTGGTTGTAGGTCAGGGCGTAGAGGTATTTATCGTTGACATAAACCCATTCGGTAGCACCGTCGTTAACCGTGCCGTTGTTGATGGCCGAAACTGAGCCACCGTCGAGGGTTGATGAAGTCAGGAGGATGTTGGCAGTCTTGTCGTTATCGGCTACAGAAGTAGCGAGTACGAAGTTGGTTTCGGTTGACTGGTTGCCATTGTCGGTGTTGCCGTTTGAGGGTTCATCGGATGAGCAGGCAGTGAAGCCGGCAGCGAGAACGGAGCAGAGAGCAAGTTTGGAAAGATTTTCTAATTTCATATCTGAATTTTATTATGTTTTTCTAATTAGTTGCCAAAGTGGACACGGATTTTACCGTAGAACGCACGACCGGCTTTCTGGAGCGAGAAGTTGTCGTAAAGCTTCGCATCGGTTAAGTTGCGACACTCAACCGAGAAGTTGTATCGGCCGTGCTGAATTGAATAGGAAAGCGAAAGGTTATGGGAGAACTGGTTCGGAACGATATAGTCGTTCTTATTAGCCCCCAGGTTAGAGGAGTAATAGGTAAAGCTATGGGTATATTGGTTGTCGTAGGTTAGTGTCAACTTATTGCCTTTGCGTCCGAGGTCGTTGTAGTAGAAGCTGAAATCGGAATCGGCAAATAGGTAGGGCAAGTTAGACAGGCGCTGCTTGTAGTTGATGTTTTCCTTCGATGAGCCGACAGCAATCCGTTCGTTGTCGCAAACATTCATCGTGGTGAAGTTCGCACCCAGGCTGAACCAACGCGAATAGCTATAGCGAGCCGAGAGGTTTAGGCCCTTGGTCAGCACATTGCCGTAGTTGATATAAGTAGCGGCATATTTACCCCCACTCATGCTGAAGATATTGCGCTGAATATAGTCGTTAGTATTGCGGTAAACCAGGCCTGCCTCAACGAACAGGGAGTGAACGCCGAAGGTCTGATTGTAGCCAAGGCTGAAATTCACATTATGGCTTCGCTCGGGTTTGATAGTCATTTCGCCAACTTCGAGGTCCTCATCACCGAACAGTTCTTCAATAGTCGGGAGGCGACAAGCCTTCTCGTAGGAGAGTTTTGCCTGCAAGGTAGGCAATACGAAGTAGGTTGCGGCAGCTCCGTAGCCCCAAGTGCTGAGGCTTCGCGTCTGGCGCACGTAGTTCTCTTGAGTAGCGGTTTCGGCCATCGGGCCGGCTACGAACAGCGAGTAGTATTTGCCGAACACCGACATATTCCAGCGCTGATTAGGCATGAAGCGATACGATAAGCCTGAGATATTCTTGCGAGTCTGTTTGGAAATCGGATCGGTTACAGGCTCGGCAGTCAGCAGGGAAGTATTGTTGCGGTTGAAGGCATTGATGACGTGGTTGAAGGTAAACATATGGGCATTACCCAGGCGGTAAGTGAGGGTTGCCGTACCGTTCCAGTTGTTGTTATTCGCACGCGAATGGAGCAGCGATTGCTCTCCGGGGGAGTTTAGCGAAGCAGTTTCGCCACGCCAGTTATACTTTACGGAGGCTGTATCGACGTTGGTTGTAAGGTCGCGGTTATAGTTGGCCGTCAACGACAGATTGAGGCCGCGAGTAAACAGGTCGCGCTTGGAGTATTCAACTGACGGCATCAGGGAATAGCCGTGGCGATGCTTTTCGCCGTAAACGATTTCCTGGCGTACACCGGTCTGGATCTCCTTATACATATGTGAATATGTGAAGCCGAACATCAGTCGGTCGGCCCATGATTTATTAACCACACCGAGATGAGCAACGATAGCCTCGTTATGATACGTATCGTTAAAGCGCTTTACGCTCTCTTTCTTATTTCGGTCGATGCGCCCGGTCTCGAAATCCTCAACGGGAGAATCGATGCGGTAGCTATTGTCGGAATAGTTCTGGAAGGCGTTAATCTCGTAGGTAAAACCGTTGGCAAGAGTCTGGCCGAAGTTGATATATGATTTGTGGGTATTGAACGAGCCATAAGAATAGGAGGCATCGGCAAACCATTTATGGCGGTGTTTATTGGTTACGATGTTGATAACCCCACCGATAGCATCGCTACCGAAACCAACCGGCACCACTCCTTTATATACTTCAATGCGATCGGCAAAATTTACCGGGATATTATTGATGGAGAATGAGGAACCAACTCCCTCCTGCGGCACTCCATCGATAAACACTTTTACGTGCTTGCCGGAGAAGCCGTCCATCATTACCTGCATATCGGAACCAACACCTCCGGATTCGCGCAACTTCATACCGGGCGCCTTTGCAAGGGCATCACTGAGATTCTTTGTTGAGTTCTGCATCTCACGCGTATCAACAGCTACTGTGTTGAAGGCCGACTTCTTAACGAGGCCCACACCGGTTGCCATTACTACAACCTCATCCAGCTGAATCTTGGAATCAACGAGGATGATATTCATTTTCTGGCGATCGGAGGTAAGCTCTACATCCTTTTCGACGGTATCGTAGCCTGTAGCCGAAACCATCAGTTTATATTTTCCGGCAGGTGCATGGAGATGATACATGCCTTTTTCATTGGTCATGCAACCAAAGTTAGTGTTGGCCAGTCGGACAACGGCAAACTCTACATCTTCATTATCCTTATTGATTACCCTTCCCGACAAAGATGCCTGAGCACGCTGGGCAGAGATAGAGATAAAGGGAAAAACGGTTAGCAGTGTAGCGAAAACTAAACGAAAGATTACTTTATTCACTTTAATAACAGTGTTGATTTGCAGATAATTAGTGCAATTCTAAATGCGTTGCCTATTGGATTGCTTATTCTTGATTTTTTACCATGCGAAATTACTACAAATCTATATTTCCCGAAATACCCTAAAGTAGTGATTCTTCACGCCGGATTTCGGCCTAATCCGCCCCCTTAGTAATCATAATAAGGTATTGCCAACCTCCTATCCCCCTTCCCCAAATGCGCCGAACCGACTACATAGCAACTGACGTATAGCGCAAAAGCGGCAACCTGAATGGTTGTCGCTTCTGCGGTAGCCCATAGGAGAATCGAACTCCTCTTTCAAGAATGAAAATCTTGCGTCCTAGCCGATAGACGAATGGGCCTCGGTAAATCCACCGGCTTTCGCAAGCGGATGGATCGTTAACATGCTAAATTACGAGAATTTATCTGTAAAACAGAGTAGGGTTGACAGCTCTTGCGAACTGTTATATCTTATTCAGACCTACAGAAGCAGATTAGCCGAGCTTATTGATATGCAGGGCGAGCTTGCTCTTGAGGTTTGAAGCCTTGTTCTTAGAGATGGTTTTCTTAGAAGCCAAGCGATCAAGCATGGCAACGACCTTTGCGTAAGACTCCTGAGCAGCAGCCTTGTCGGTCATAGCGCGAAGACGACGAACAGCGTTACGAGCGGTCTTTGCGTAATAGCGATTGCGAAGACGACGGCTTTCGGTCTGGCGAATACGTTTTAAAGCAGATTTATGGTTTGCCATTTTTAGTTATTTGTGCTTTTTCTAATTTTCTAATTAATAGTAGCCCATAGGAGAATCGAACTCCTCTTTCAAGAATGAAAATCTTGCGTCCTAGCCGATAGACGAATGGGCCGACTTTTGCAACTACCGCGATAGGTTACCGGGGCATTTTGCGAGTGCAAAGTTAAGCGATTATTCTGACGTGACCAAATTTTTCCGCAAATTTTCGGTAAAAAAGTTTCGGATTAAGGTTTTTTAGTTAATTTTGCTCCGTTTTTCGGCCTAAACAGGCCGTTTGACGATATTTTATACATCAGTTTGTAAGTAAAGCAACCCCCAAATTATTAGAATTTGTATCAGCAACTCGACTGCATAGCCCTGCGCACCATCCGCTACTCCGACCGCAACGCCATCCTAACGGCCTACACCCGTCAGGCTGGCCGCTTGTCGTTCCTCCTACCGTCAGGCACGGGAAAAGTTGCCGCCCGCCTCCGAGCCCTACTGATGCCCTTAGGCCGATTTGAATGCGTGGCCGACATCCGCCCCGGACGCGATATCCACCCTATCCGAGATGTTAGGGGAATTATCTTTCCGCCGGTTGCCGATCCGCTACGCTCTACCATCGCCCTATTTATTTCCGACATGCTAACCTCGCTGCTGCGCGAACAGATGTCGGACCCATTGCTCTTCGATTTCATTGACGACGCCCTGCGCCGACTCAGCCCCGACCTGCGCGGCCTTACGCTCCATGGCAACGCTCTTCTGAATTTCCATATATGTTTCCTCATACGCATGACGCGCTTCTTAGGTATTGAGCCGGATTGGGCCACGTTCTCCGACGGGAGCCTACTAGACATGGCCGACGGCATCTTCCGCCGGCTTCCCCCGTCGCATCGAAAGTTCCTACCGGAAGGGGAATCGGCAGCAGCCTACAAGCTATCGCGCATCAACTTCCGCAACGCCCATCTCTATCACCTAACCCGTTTTGAGCGCAACCTTATCCTGGACCGCATCCTCCTTTATTACCAAATCCATTATCCCTCTGTCAGCGAGCCCACCTCCCTCGCAATCCTCCGCATGCTCTCCGACTAAAATTTTGTATTTTAAGCGGAAAGAATTTGGAAATCGCCCAACATGGTTGTAACTTTGCAACAATTATCAAAAACATTATGAAAACATCCTCGTCTTCTCTGAAGAGAACGATTTATATGAAATCTATTTGGCTGCTTTTGCTCCCTGCTTTTCTGCTTGTTGCCTGCTCCGGCATGTCTGAACAGGAGAAAAGAATGATTGGCAAGTATTACATCCCGGCTGTTTCCGATACGAAGCCTCTAATTGAGCTCAATGCCGACGGTTCATCAGTGCTCCGCGCTATCCGCCCGGGCGATATCACCTTCTCGGTAACCGGCCAATGGCATGTTGACAGCGATTCACTGATTGTTGTCAACGACTCAACCAGCATCACTATCGAAGATGGAGATCCCGGCCTGGTAGGACACGTTACCCAACGCGTTGCCTATCCAATCAAATCCTTCGATGAATCTACCCTCTCTATCGAGCGTCAGGGTATCACCTACGACTACCATCGCCGAGTTGAGTAACCGCAACCTAATTACGCTCACCCTAAATCGGCATCAAATACCTAATTATGTCTACCACTATAAACATACGACACCTACTTCCGGTCCTGGCCGGCATTCTATTCATGATGCTTACGTATAGCTGTTCGTCGGGCTCACAAGACATCGATGATTCCGTCAACGATGCAGAGCAAGCCTACACCAACGGCGATATTGACGGCGCACGCAAAATCTGCTCCTACCTCATGACCAATGATTTCGACAAGCTGAGCGAGCCTCAACTCGGCAAGCTTGCCATAATCCTTATGAAGCTTTCCGAAACAGACAACACCGACGACAACGTTGCCGATGCTACGGTCTGCTTCCGCCAGGCAAGAAAACTTTCAACCGATTCTATGCGCGGCTTCTACAATACGCTCCAGCCGGAAGACATCCCGCAATTCGTAATGCTGACCCGCATCAGCGGCTCTATCGACTTCCCGCCGGACCTCTCTGAGGAAACCTTCTCTGAGGACTCCCTGCAAGTACAACTCGCCGAACAACCGTAGCACCCCGATGTAGCCCCCAAAACAGCATTATGGATTGGAAATCTTCGCTCGAAGCACTAAAATCATCTCTTCCGCAAGAGGAGAATCAGCCCGAATCGTCATCTGAGCCGATCGCTGAATCAGCGTCAGCAACAGATAATTTCGGCCAGAAGGCTCGCCTCGACATTATCCTCGACAAAAAAGGGCGCAAAGGCAAAGCTGCAACCATCGTTGCCGGATTTACCGTCGACGACGCAACCATAGAAGATATTGCCCGCAAGCTCAAGCAGCAACTCGGCACCGGAGGCTCATCGCGCGGTGGCGAGATACTGATTCAAGGCGATAAACGCCGCGAAGTTGCGGATGCCCTGACCCGGATGGGTCTTAAAAACAGAATTATATAACCCCCTTATCGGTCGCAACAAGCCCAACTACCTTCCGCAATCTCCATGAACAACTACAAGATGTATACCTCGAGCATCAACGAACGCTACATCGAGGAAATTACTCAGCGCCTGCTAAGCGGCCAAATCATTATCTACCCTACCGACACGCTATACGCTATCGGCTGCGATGCGCTGAACAATCGCGCCGTTGAGCGTGTTTGCAAGCTGAAGGATATTAATCCGGCCAAGCACCCCCTGGCAATCGTTTGCCCCGACATCTCGCGAGCCAGCGAATACGCCCGTATTGACAACGAAGCCTTCCGAATCCTTAAAGCAAACCTTCCGGGCCCATTCACATTTATTCTGCCGGCATCGCCCAAGCTCTCAAAGGAGTTTAAGAAACGGCGCGAAGTTGGCGTGCGCGTCCCCAACAACGACATCGCCCGGCGGATTGCCGAATCGCTCGGCCATCCGTTGCTAACCACATCAATAGAATGGGCCGATGCCGACGAGGAGGACCTCTGCTCGCCGGAAGCAATCAGCCTGCACTATGCCGACACGGTTGACGCGCTGATTGATGGCGGCCAAGGCTCCAACACCCCCTCGGCCATCGTCAACCTGCTGGATTCTCGTTCGCCGGAGGTTCTGCGCGAAGGGCCTGTCGACATAGAAATCTAAACGTTTAATCCCTCAACATCCGAAAAATGGACAACTTTAAATATTGCGCCCCTACCCGCTATATCTTCGGTAGAGATTCTGAAAAAGAAACCGGCAACGAACTCTTGGCCATCGGATGCCATAAAGTGCTGGTTGTTAGCGGAGGCTCTTCGGCCCGACGCAGCGGACTGCTCGACCGCGTATTCAATTCGCTCAATGAAGCCGGCATCGAATACATCGAACTGACCGGCATCAAACCCAATCCTACCGACGATCGCGTATATGAAGGTATCGACATCGTTCGGCGCGAAGCTATCGACGGACTTTTAGCCGTTGGCGGCGGCTCGGTTATCGACACGGCCAAAGCCATTGCCGGCGGCGCCCTCTACGATGGCGACTTCTGGGATTTCTGGGCTGGAAAAGCCGTAATGCAGCAGGCCCTCCCGGTTGGCGTTGTGCTGACCATTCCGGCAGCCGGCAGCGAGGGCAGCGGCAACTCGGTAATCACCAAAATCGACGGCATGCGCAAGATTTCGCTCCGCACCGACTACGCCCTGCGCCCAAAGTTCTCCATTCTCAACCCCGAACTGACCTTTACCCTACCTCCGGAGCAGACCGCTGCCGGAATTGCCGACATGATGGCCCACATCCTGGAGCGCTACTTCACACCGACGCAGGACGTAGAGACTACCGACCGCGTTGCCGAAGGCGTACTGATGGCGATTATAGCGGAAGCACCGAAAGTAATGGCCAACCCCGACGACTACCAAGCAAGAGCCAATATCATGTGGGCCGGCACCCTGGCTCATAACGGAGTTTGTGGCTGTGGCCGTCGCGAAGACTGGACCTCTCACGGTCTGGAGCACGAACTCTCGGCCCTCTACGGGGTAACTCACGGAGCAGGCTTGGCCGTAGTCTTCCCTGCATGGATGACCTTCATGGCATCTCACCGTCCGGAAAAAGTAGCACAGCTGGGGCGCCGCATATTCGGCGTTACAACCCCCAACGATAAGTATGCCGCCTTGCAGACCGTCGACGCCCTGCGCAACTTCTTCAAGCAAATCGGCCTGCCTCTGACCCTTGGAGACCTCGGCATCAACAACCCTGATTTTGCAACCCTTACCCGCAAATTCCACGAGAACAAAGGGCTTCCGTTCGGTCCCTATTATCCCCTCCACCCCGTAGACACTACCGCCATCTACCGCCTCATGCAGTAACCTCTTAGCAGACAAGCTATTTACCATAGTCTATCTGCCTTACATAACTATTTACACCTCACCCCCGTCAAATGAAATTCACCTCCATTGACGGGGGTGAGGCATTTTAGTGTCATAAAAATTTGCATAATCTATCATAAAACCTTAATTTTGCGCCCATTAAGCGTAGTAGTAACATTTTTCTTGAAATTACACCAAATTACAAGCATTTTGCAACTATTATTCCCTTTCAGAAAGACACTAATTCCTAATTAATCAATACATAACCATTTAATGCTACATTATTTGATATGACAAAATCATTATCATTAATGTTCTCGGCAGCCCTTTCACTGGGATGCGCGGTTTCCTCCTACGCCGCCCCTCTCGCTCTGAAAGCAACTGCCCACCAACGAGAACAAATGGGATATGCTACGACTATCAATGGTCATGACAGCAATTCAATTGCCAACAGACTGCTGCGTCAGCATAGTTCCAGTACTCCAATCAAGGAAGCCTTCAACTACAATTCAAAGCTCAAGGCTCAAAACCATCGCGCTATCAAATCGGCTACTTCGGCTCGCCGCCGCGAGGTTGCTGAGAGCGTAAACCTGGTTGGCTCGGTATCCTACACCGACAACTACGACATGGACTTCGGCGTTTACAAGCTGCCCACTAACGACGAACAAGACTTCGTACTCTACGGCCCCACTAACCTCCGCGCCATGACCGGCTACGAGGATGGCCAGGGCCACTACATCGCTTACTACGTTGAAAACTACTACGGTACAATCAACGCCTCAAGCATCTACATTTACGATACAACCGACTGGTCGCTGATCTCTTCAAAGGATGTACCCAGCAACATGCAAGCATTCGACATCGCCCTCGACCCCACTACCGGCGACGTCTATGGCTGCTACTATAACGACGCTCTCAACGGCGTTGTTTGGGGTAAAGGCGACTACACCAACGGTCAGCGCGAAGCTATTGCCGACCTCGACGTTATCCTGATGACCGTTGTCTGCGACAAGAATGGTCAATACTATGCATTGGGCGAAGACAACGTCCTCTACAAGGTTACAAAAGAGACCGGCGAACTGGAAGAAATCGCTTCGGATATTGACATCGATATGTACTATAACCAGAGCGGTGCGTTCAACAACCAGAACAACACCATTCTGACTACCTATAATAACTACGACGACGAAGGCGGCTTGGTTGAAATCAACGTTGCTACCGGCGAAGCTACCAACCTTACCGTTTTCCCCTACGGCGAACAGATTGTAGGCGTTTACATCGTAGCGGCTGCTGCCGACGACAAAGCACCTGCTGCTCCCGAACTGACAGCTACCTGCGAAAACGGCTCACACTCGGTTACACTCGCCGTTACCCTGCCCACCACCCTGTTCGACGGCACTCCCGTTTCAGGCGATGCCTTCTCGTTCAGCGTTACCGACGATAAAGACAACGTTGTATTCGAAGGTTCAGGCGTAGCCGGCTCTACCCAGACTACCACCATCACCATCAACGAAACCGGCAACGTAACCTTTACGGCTACAGCCTCTAACGGCGTTGGTTCCTCCCCGAAGGTGAAGGCAAGCGTATTCGTAGGCCTCGGTTCTCCCGCAGCTCCTCAGAACGTAAACCTGGCATGGGCCGACGGCACAGCAACCCTTACCTGGAACGCCGTTACCGAATCGGCTGACGGCGGATATATCAACCCGGCCGAAGTTACCTATACCGTTCTCGACGCTGACGGCTCACTGCTCGCTGAAGGACTCACTACTACCACCTTCACCAAGGCCGTTGCAGCTCCCAACAATAAGTTCGCGACAATCCAATACAGCGTTAAGGCCGTTTGCAACTCTATCGAATCAGCCGCAACCGCATCTAACGTAGTTGGCTTGGGCGGCTATACCGTTCCTTGCAATTTCGACCTCGTTGACAGCGACGTGTTTAACGAACACTCTATCATCGACAACAACAACGACGGCCGCACTTGGGAAGCTTGCGAAAACGGTGCTCGCTACCACTACTCCGGTCTGAACTCCGGCGACGACTGGCTGATTTCTCCGGGATTGAAACTCGAAGCAGGCAAGGCTTATGTCTTCACCGCTATGGTAAAATGCGAACGCGATATCTATCCCGAACGCATCGCTATCTTCTACGGTTCTGACGCTACGGTTAGCGCTATGACCAACGAAATTGTCGGCACAACCGTAATCACCTCTACAACCGCAATTCCTCTGACCGGCGCTATCACCCCCGAAACCGACGGCACTTACTACATCGGTTTCCACGCCCTCTCGGATAAGAATATGTACTACCTTACCGTAGAATCTTACTCCGTAGATGCCCCCACCGCTCTGACAGCCCCAGGCGCAGTTACCAACGCAACCGTTGCCGGCGACCCCAGCGGCGACCTCAACGCTATCG
>CAZEST010000022.1:0-20201 GCA_964514745.1 uncultured Alistipes sp. | reverse complement strand
GAATGGACAGTCCGCGATATATGCGCAGGCTTTGTCTACAACGAATCTGAGGGCAAAGGCCTGTTTGGATTGAACGGCAAACTAACAATCCAGCCCGAGTATCAGCGCCATTATATCTACAACGATGGCAAGCACGACGTTGCAGTGATGGAATCCATCCTAAAGAAATACCCCATCGGCATGATTTACTTCAACCAAACGCCAACCGGACAATTAGAAGTACTTGATGGACAGCAACGTATCACGTCATTTGGACGCTTCGTTACCAAAAAGTTCGCCATCATGCACAATGGTCGCGAAACATATTTCAATGGGTTAGACACGGCGTTGCAGGAGCTTATCTTGAACACGCCCCTCACTATCTACGTATGCGAAGGCGAAGAAACGGAGATCAAAGAATGGTTTAAAACCATCAACATTATCGGTATCGCACTGAAGCAACAAGAGTTGCGCAATGCCGTTTACTCCGGCCCGTTCGTAACTGCAGCGAAAGCCGTATTTAGCAATTCGCTCAATTCCAACGTGCAAAAGTGGAGCCACTATCTTGCCGGCGACCTCAAGCGACAAGCATATTTGGAGACAGCCTTAGAATGGGTAAGTGCGCACAACAATCTGTCGATTGACGGCTACATGAGTCAGCACCGTCAAGACAACTCTATCAACGAATTAGAAAAGTATTTCAACTCGGTAATCGACTGGGTATCCGGGCTATTCGAAATGACCGACTGCATGTGTGGCCTGGAATGGGGACGGCTCTACGAGGATTATCACCTGAAGCCTTACAACCGCGAGCAACTCAACAACGATGTCCGCAATCTTTTAGCTGACGAGAGCGTTCACAAAAAGAGCAATATCTACGAGTATCTATTGGGAGAACGAAAGCATCCGGAATTGTTGGAAATCAGAGTCTTTGATGAATCGCAAAAGCGCACGGTCTACAACAAGCAGACAGCCAAGGCAAAGGAGAAAGGCTTGTCGAACTGCCCGCTATGTGCAAGCGCCAACAACAACAATCGCACGCGCATCTACAAACTCAACGAAATGGATGCCGACCATGTAACGGCCTGGAGCAAAGGTGGTGCTACCGCCATCAGCAACTGCCAAATGCTCTGCAAAACCCACAACCGCGCAAAAGGCAACAAATAGCAACAGCCAGCCTTTGCAAACGGCCTTAATCTGCGTAATAGGATACAACACAATAGAATGGAATAAACGAGAAAAGGTGTTCTGCGGAATCTGCGGAATCTGTGAGAGATTATTTTTATCCGGATGGCATCTGCAGCACCTTAGTTATCATCATCTTATTATAGAAACCTTGCGCCGAACCGCGATCCTGCGCGATGTCGCCGACCTCTCCCATGTAGACAATATGGATTGAGGCGAGTGGCAACAAGTAGCAACAATATATTTTGAAAGTTGTTATTTTTAATGTAAATTTGCAGTAGAAAACAAAGTTAAAAACCGCGGCTCGAGGAATTGAGCCAATGATGAAATATTAATGAGCGACGTAATTCAGCTTCTTCCGGATTCGGTAGCGAATCAGATTGCAGCGGGCGAGGTAATCCAGCGCCCGGCTTCGGTAATTAAGGAGTTGGTTGAAAACTCTATTGATGCCGGTGCTACTTACGTTAAAATATTCCTGCGCGATGCCGGTAAGACCTTAATTCAAGTTGTTGACAATGGGTGCGGTATGTCGGACACAGATGCCCGACTTGCTTTCGAACGCCATGCTACATCCAAGATTCGCCAGGCATCGGACCTCTTTGAGCTCCATACGATGGGGTTCCGTGGCGAGGCCTTGCCATCAATCGCTGCAGTAGCTCAAATTGATCTGCGCACTATGCGCGCAGACAGTCAAATCGGTACGCATCTCGAGCTGGCCGCTTCCAAGTTTGTTAGCCAAACGCCGGAAGCATGTACGCCCGGCACGAACCTTTCCGTTAAGAATCTGTTCTTCAACTTCCCGGCCCGACGCAAATTCCTAAAAAAAGATGCCGTTGAATTGGGCCATATCACCCACGAATTTGAACGCCTGGCCCTTGTCAATCCATCGGTTGAATTTGAGTTGTACCATAACGACATAAACCTTTACCAACTGCTTCCCGGCACGTTGCGCCAACGTATTGCCGGACTGTTCGGTAAGGCTATCGACAAACAACTCATTCCGGTTGAGACAGAAACACCGTTGGTAAAAATCACCGGTTTTATCAGTCGTCCGGAATTTGCCAAAAAGCGCAATCCGGAGCAGTTCTTCTTTGTGAACGGCCGAAATATGCGTCATCCATATTTCCACAAAGCAATCATCAACTGCTACGAAGAGTTGATTGCCGCCGACCATCAGCCGAAATACTTCATCAATTTTGAGGTTGATCCGCAAACTATAGATGTCAACATCCACCCAACCAAAAGCGAAATCAAGTTTGAAAACGAACAACCGATATGGCAAATTCTTTCAGCGGCAATAAGAGAAGCTCTGGGAAAATTTAATGCTGTACCGGCCCTTGATTTCGACCAAGAAGATGCACCTGAAATTCCGGTATTCAATCCGGATATGACGGGGGGCATTGACATGAATATCGACGACTCATACAATCCGTTTGCCACGAAGAGCAGCAAGCTTAACAATAGCACCAACGCTACCTCCGGCGGGGCAGCATCTCGGATTAATTCAGCCACCCCGGATATTTTATCGCGCAGAGCATCATCCTTTAATAGTTTTGATCACCGGGCAAGTCATCTCAACGATTGGGACAAGTTATATGCCGATTTCCAGGGCGCAACCAATCCCGTTGCCGGGGGAGGCGAACCAACGCCCGAAAGTTTCCTCTCAGCCGGTAGCGCAACGCTTAAACCGAACCTTTCCGGCAAGCTTGAAGCCAGCGCAATCAATTCGCTACCCGATATGGACCAAACCATCCAATCGGGAGGCTTACTCCAACTGGCCAACCGCTATTTGGTAACCGTCGGAAACAATGGCTTAATGGTTATTGATCGTCACAGAGCGCATATCAAAGTGCTCTACGAACGCTTTCTCTCTAATACGGCCAATTCCATGGGCGAGACACAGCAGGTATTGTTTGCCGATTTAATCGAACTTACGCCCCATCAAAAAGGGATTCTTGACAGCATATCTTCCGAGGTAAAATCCCTAGGGTATGAGCTGCAAATCTCGCAAGCCGTTGATGAAGGTATTTTCCGTTGCGAAATGACCGGAGTACCGGCCATCCTTGGCAACACAAATGCCGGAGAAGCATTGCTGAAAATAATAGCAGATGCAGAAGAGGGCATTAACGACATGCAAACTACAATGCACGCAAAGCTGGCACTTTCGCTGGCTCAGTCGGCTGCAATCCGAGCAAATCAGACCCAACAGCCGGCAGAAGCCGAGCACCTGCTCAGCGAACTTTTCTCGTTGCCGGATCCGTCATACACCCCCGACGGTCACCCTATCATTCTGCAACTTCCGGTAGCAGAAATCGCCCGTCGCTTACAGTAATATCCCCCTGCAAGCAAGCAAACCGCTATCCCTGTTTTTTCTCGACCTTGCGGAATCCGTTTGCGATGTTGAGCAAATGGTTATAAAGAGAATGTAGGGGCAATCCCATAACATTATAGAAATCGCCACGGATACCTGAGATACCAATGCAGCCTATCCATTCCTGAATACCATATGCTCCGGCTTTATCCAGCGGAGCATATTTTTCTACATAATAGTCTATTTCTTCATGCGACAATGGAGCGAAATCAACCTCGGTCAACTCCGAAAAGGTGACGATGCGCTTATTTGTAGCCAATGTCACACCGGTAACCACCTTATGAGTATGTCCGGCTAGCAATCGCAACATCATTGCAGCGTCCTGCTCATCGGTAGGTTTCCCCAGGACTTCTCCCCTATTAATCACTACAGTATCAGCAGTCAGCAGAACCTCGCCATCCTTTAAAGAAGCCATATAGGGGTGGGCCTTCTTTCGCGAAAGAAATGCAGCAACCTCCTCCGGGTCCATCTTTGCGGGATAATCTTCAGCAACTTTTACAAGAGGCAGAATTTCAACTTCAACATCCAACTGGCCGAGCAGCTCTCTGCGTCGGGGGGAATGAGATGCGAGCAAAATCTTGCAGTTATCCAGCGGCTTATATTTCTCTGTTACCATTGATATGTTCCTTTAAATTTAACGATTAAGACCGGTCAATTCAACAGGCTTTACCATCCGAAGGCCTTATCCGACAATGCCCAACGACCCTGTGCACGGAGAATCTCTTCCAATACCTCTCGAGCAACACCATTTCCGCCGGTAAGCGTAGACGTATAGCCAGCAATACGCAGGATATCAACCGAAGCATCTGACGGGGCTACGGCTAAACCGGCATGAAGCATACATTCATAGTCCGGCACATCATCGCCTACATAGACAACTTCCTCGCGGTTTAAGCCATGCTTATCAATGAAATCTCTGAATACCGGAAGCTTCATACCAACTCCGGTATAGATTTCGTTTATACCAAGTCCTTGATATCTCTCGTTAATTCCGGGCGACACTGCACCGGTAATGATTGCCAGATGAAGCCCTCGCTTTACGGCCAACTGCATGGCAAAACCATCCTTTGTATTAACCGTGCGACGTGGCACTCCGTTGTCACCCAACGGTATTGTCGACGTAGACAGTACGCCGTCAACGTCAAATACGACGGCTTTAATTTTTCTAAGATCGTAGGCAATCTTGCTCATAATCTACTTTTATGCTCTTTCTTTAAAGAATATATATCAAGAATTTTATCTGTCAAGAGAGAATAAACCGGCTTTAAATCGTCAGGCAACAAATTGAGATGCTTCTTTATAACATCTATATCACCACGGCGAGCCGGACCTGTCATAGCATCCTGAGGGGACTTTAGCTCCAATTTTGAAAGCGTAGCACGCAATAATGGCAACATAAACTTTATGTCAAGGCTTTCGGGTTGCAACAACCTATCAGCCTCCAGCCACATCAAATTAGCAAAATTGCATGCAAAAACAGCTGCCACATGAATCGCTTCACGCGTCTTACTGTCAACAGTCCTGACCGTAGCGGAAATCTTACCGGCAAGCGTAATCAACGCTTTCCTGACCGTAGCTGACGAACCCTCTATCAGCATCGGTATTTCGCTAAACGTAACCGGTACGTCACGCGAGAAAGTTTGCAGGGGATAAAACACTCCATAGTTGCTCTTCTTCCCGGCAAACACATCCATGCTCACACTGCCTGACGTATGAGCCCAGATGCCACGGAAATCAGGCGTATTGTCAACCACCTCACGGATAGAATCATCGTTAACAGCAATCAAATAGAGGTCGCAATCGGCGCGCAATCGCCTCAGATCGGTAATTGCCTCTACTCCCTGCGAACTCTTAACCAAAGAAGCCAATCGAGCCGACGATTCTGCTGTCCGAGACGCAATCTGGACGATATCAGCATGCGCCTGAAGTACATCAGCTAAATGGCTGGCAACGTTTCCGGCTCCGATGATTGCTATTTTCATTCAGCGCTATTGTTCCAACGTCCAACGTGAACCTTCTCCCAAAGGAGTTTGTCGGGATTGATTGGCTTACGCTGTTCATCCTTGTAGCCAATCGAGATAATACAGAGTACACCAAACTCTTCTGGAATACCCAGCGCTTCACGCACATATTCCTCTGCCGGCACACCATCGTCGCCAAAGCGCTCACGCACCTCTACCCAGCAACTGCCAAGGCCAAAATCCTCTGCCTGCAGTTGCATCAGCATTGCTGCGATTGAGGCGTCTTCTATCCACGCATCCGACTTAGTTGTATCTGCCGTAACAACGATTGCCAACGGTGCCGTCGATATCGAAGTTGCATAGTTCGATTTGCAATGGCTCAATTTCTCGAGCATTGCCTTATCCTCAACAACAACAAACTGCCAAGGACGTACACTCTTTGACGAGGGTGACATCAAGGCAGCTTCGAGTATCTCTTTTACTTGTTCAGAGTCAATAGGCTGAGGTGTATACCGCCTAATACTTCTGCGATTAATCAAAAGTTCGTGGAAGTTTTCCATATTGTAGCTCTCTTAGGTGAGACAATTATGCAAGTTATATGAGCTTATCGGCGACAAATCCATGCACCCTGTCCGGCACCGGATTTTTGCGCTGCAGCTTCCTCGTAGGTCTTACCGGTAGCTGCATAAACTCTGTATTTACCATCTTGTTGTAAAACACCAAGACTCTTAGAGTTGTTTTCGCTAATATATCTTTCAGCCTGAGCTGCATCCGGGAAGGACGCTACGATTACGCAAAACGGATCATTCGAATTGAAGCGATGCTCTGCTGTTTTTGCTTTGTTTTCCGTAGAATGCGCCTCTGTAGCTTCAGAAGTCACCACTGCCACTTTAACCACTTCTTTATCAGTAGGTTCGGCTACAGAAGCAGCGGTTTGCGTAGCAACCACGTTGGCAACAGGATTTGAAACAGGCGCAACAGCTACTTCACTCCCCGATTGCATCTTTTCAGTTGTCGGTTTATCCGTTACGGCAACCGACTTAGCAACTTCAACATTCGAAGCCGGAGCGAGCGACGCCTTCAGCGGCTCATTCTCCAGTTTGATAGGATTCAAGAAGAAGAGTGCAATAGTTATAATAACCGCTAACGAGGCTGCTATACCGACAATACTCCGGCGCCATCCGCCACCAACTTCCTCCGCAACTTTCGATCTATTCCAAGCCGGAATCGGAGGCAGACTATATTTCTTCTTTGCCGAGGACTCAGGATCATCGTCTGCAGCTAACACTGCAGATACAGATTCCTGCTTTTCAGCTACAGAAGCAAGAGTTAGATTGAGCTTGCGAAGACCGTAATATCTATAGTCCCACGAAGATGTTGGCTCGGCCGTAAAAACTATTGAACCGTAATCGGCAACAACCAACGTTCCTAGATGGCCCAACGAAAGTTCGCCAAACGTCTTTAGTTGGTGGAGCAACGACTCAGCTTCTTCATTAACCATTCTACGAGCAGCCTCAAAGGAGATACCATTTCGGCGAGCAACAGATGTTTCCAATACACCATCCGATTGCGCCAAATCGCTATTGAAAGCCAGCTCTCTCGATGGGGGCAACAATACGGCCGAATTATTTCCTTCGAAACATGCAGGTTTATATCTTACCATCAAGGCACCAATCCCGGGAACCACCACGCAATCATGGTTGCTCATCAGATATTCGAGATGTTCTATTATTAGGCTCACGGTACTTTATTTCTTGACTGTTAGATATATTCGATATAAAACGGATTCGAAGGGTTATTAAAACTCACTTTTTATAGTGCAAAGATAGCAAAATTCTCTATAATCCACAAATTATCTATCCGATTTTGTATAATAAATGTGGGCCGGCAGGCCACTTGAATATGGCGGTTTGGATGGTTGAGCCTGCCAGCCCACATAAAAACTCTTCAAACGTGGTAAAAATACGAATTTTGGTTACGAATCCACGTTGTAATTGAAGATTGTCTAAGTTAAACGAACAAATTATACTGCACAAAATTAGAATAAATTAATTTAATTAATTTGTTAATAGATATTAAAAATAAAGAAGCTGCCCCTTTTTAGAGCAGCTTCTTTAACTAAAATTTTAACAATGTGGCGATTACGGCCACAAATTATTTTTTCATGCTATTACATCACTGTTACATAAATACAATTCCAGATGGACAAATCTGCACTTTGCAACATTTTTGCAATATTTTCTTTGATTTATTTCTCATAAATTCTTTGATAACTTCAAAGTACAAATAAGAAATATATCAAAAATTTACTATTTCTTACTGCAGGGAGAGCCCTGTCCAGCGCTATTCAGATTTCGTTACTTTACAGCAGCGGAATCATCTGCCTGAGGGGTATGCTCCTTAATGAAGCCTACTGCCAATGCTCCAAGGAAGAGCGAAATACCGGCAATAACCATCATTAAATACTGCGGTGCCAACTGATCCGCACTACCGAGTGCTGACAAGATTACGCCGCCGAGCAGCGCACCGACAATCTGCGGTATGCAGATTGAGCAATTAAACAAGCCGAGATATGCTCCGATATTGCCACCAGTCAACGAGTTTGTAAGAATCGTGAACGGCCAAGCCAGCATTGCAGCCCAAGCACATCCGATAAGCAGGAACGATACGAACAGCAGATAGGGATCGGTCATGAAGCCGGCCGAAATAAAGCCTACTCCGCCCAGAATCAAGCTCAACGAATAAGAGAACTTACGGCTACGGAACATCGGCAAAACGATAGCCCACAGGACCGAACCAATTGCTTGCACTGCAAACAAAATACCAACCCAGTTACCGGCATCGTTATATTCATTTGACTCGGTATCCAATACAACCGACGTCTCTACACGTGCGTTCTTAGGATCTGATAGGGTTACATCCTTCGATCCGTCGATAAACAGTTCGCCTGTGTTGGGGTCATGTGTATAAATATCAGCCAAAATCAGATTGGTATTGCCTTCCATACGCGATAGGTAATCAACCAAGGTAATCGACGATGTTTCAACGGCATTGCCGTCAACCGTAACAGTCTGATCTACTGCATTAGGTTCATTGAACTTATAGCTATCCTTAACAGCCTTATTAATCAAGCCATCTGCAACGATAGTATCGTTGCCTACCACGATAGTGCTACCCTCAACAAACTCACCGTTGTCAGCCACCAAGCCGGCCACGCAAAGCTTACCATGATCTACCACGACTTTCTTATCAGCGGTCAGAATATATTTTGCCGAGAATGTTGATTCAGCTTCTCCATTGGAATTCAACTGAGAGATGCCGGTTACGGTAGTTGTTTCGGGGCAGTTAAAGGCCTTCTTTGCGACCGTACCGTTAGTATAGGTCCACATAAAGAGGAATGCAAACCAGCAGAAGAACTGAACCAAGCCTACGGTCCAGAATGTCTTCGGAGCATTTACCAACAGCTTAACCAAATTAGTCTTCTCCTTCTTGCCATCCTCCTTAACGGCCGGACCACCGTTATATTCGCGGTAAACCTCGGGGGGCCATTCCTTAACCTTTGCCAAGGTGTAGACTACACAAACCAGCAATATTGCAGCTCCGATATAGAACGACCATACAACCGTCTCGGGAATCACGCCCGAAGCTGCCGTATTCTTGAAGCCAATCCATGTAAGCAGGAATGGGAACACATAACCAACAATCGAACCGGCATTGCAAAGGAAACTCTGAATAGAGTAAGCTAAGCCTTTTTGCTTTTCATTAACCATATCACCAACCAGCATCTTGAACGGCTGCATGGCCATATTGATGGAGGTGTCAAGCAACATCAACGCAAACAATCCGATCAGAATTGCCGACGAAACCGCCAATCCGAAGCTACCGGCATTAGGCAGCAAGCACATAACGATAACGGCGATAACCGCACCGAAAATAAGGTAAGGCAGACGACGTCCGATGCGATTCCATGTCTTATCAGAAGCTGTGCCTACAATGGGTTGTACAACGAGTCCCATCAAGGGAGGGAGAATCCAGAAATAGCTTAGGTCATGAGGGTCTGCGCCGAGAGTGGCGAAGATACGGCTGACATTTGCACTTTGAAGCGCATAAGCAATCTGAACACCAAAGAACCCAAAACTGAGGTTCCAAAGCTTCCAGAAGCTTAGGTCTGGTTTTGTTCTCATGATATTTGAATGTTTATTATAAATGTAAATAAGATTAGTTAATTCAAGTTTATTCAGCAGTCTGACTATACAGCCATGCAATCTCCTGAGCCCAGATTGCAACATCCGGTGTCTCCAGGACTAACGGGATATTATCCATCCGTGGGTCACGCATCAGACGGGTAAAAAAATCCGAACCCAGCGCCCCTTTACCAAGGGATTCATGACGGTCTACGTGCGAACCAACCCCCTTCTTGGAGTCGTTGATATGCATTGCTCGCAAGTAATTGAATCCGACTACGTCGCCAAACTCCTTCCATGCGGCATCGTAGCCCTCGGGAGTTGTAAAATCATATCCGGCAGCCAGCGAATGACAAGTATCAACGCAAACGCCTATTCGATTTTTATCCTCTACGAGCTCAATAATCCTGGCTAAGTGTTCAAAACGGTAGCCCAAATTAGAGCCTTGTCCGGCGGTTGATTCAATAACGGCAGTCACACCGACAGTGTCCTCCAAAGCCATGTTAATTGACTCGGCAATTCGCTTTAAGCAGTCGTCCTCCGACATTAGCTTTAAATGGCTTCCGGGATGAAAATTCAGCATCGTTAGCCCAAGCTGTTCGCAACGGCGAAGTTCATCCAAGAACGCCTCGCGCGACATTTGAAGTTTTTCCGCATCAGGAGCTCCAAGATTAATCAAATAGCTATCGTGAGGAAGAATAACGTCAGGACTATAGCCAAACGTTTTGCAATTCTCGCGAAACTGCTCAGCCTGCGCATCCGTAATCGGCGAAGATTTCCATCTTGACGGATTACGCGTAAACAGCGCAAACGCTTTCGCCCCTATCTCAGAGGCAAACTTCGGGGCGTTCTGTACGCCTCCCTCTATTGACACATGTGCTCCTATATATTTCATCAGAGATAACTTCGGTTAGTCAGTCGAGACCACTTCAGACAACAAAGTTACAAAAAACTTTACAACCAGCAAGCAATTATGTAATCCTAATTTCACACCAGCCCCACTGCAAAGGATTTTTCGAAACAACAAGCCCGATAATCGCTACTGGATTGCCGGGCTTGAATGTATGACGATGACGTTGGGCCTACTGCAGGCACAACAGTGATAGGCGGAGACTAGCGAACTCGCTCAATAGTTTGAGTGCGGTCAGGACCAACAGAAACGATTGTGATGGGAGTTGCAAGTTCTTTTTCGAGGAATTCAATATAGCTCTTGAAAGCAGCAGGGAATTGCTCCTCTTTGGTGATGGCGGTCATCGGCGTTTTCCAGCCGGGGATGTCAACATAAACAGGCTCTACACTTCCATCTTCGATAGAGAAGGGGAAGTTGCGCGTTTCCTTGCCATTAACCTTATAGGCAACGCAAGCACGGATGGTTTCGAAGTCGTCGAGCACGTCGCTCTTCATCATAATCAACTGCGTAACGCCGTTAATCATGATTGCATAGCGCAACGCAACCAGGTCGATCCAACCGCAACGACGTTCGCGACCGGTTACAGCACCATATTCATGACCGAGGTCGCGAATGCGCTTACCGGTTTCGTCGAACAATTCAGTTGGGAACGGGCCGGATCCAACGCGCGTACAGTAGGCCTTGAAGATACCGAAGACTTCACCAATCTTGTTAGGAGCAATACCCAGGCCTGTACAAGCACCTGCGCATACAGTGTTTGACGATGTAACGAAGGGATATGATCCGAAGTCAACGTCGAGCATCGTGCCCTGAGCACCTTCGCACAGCACCTTCTTGCCATCTGCCAACAGTTCGTTGACAACAAACTCAGAGTCAACGATATCAAAGCCGCGTAGATACTCTACCGCCTCGAACCAAGCCGACTCCAATTTAGCCAGCGCTTCGGCGTCGACAGCAGAGCCCATATCGGCTAATCGGCGCAGATGTGCATCGCGGTGAGATGCATATTTTTCGTGGGCAGTAGCCGGATTTTCCACATCGCCCAAGCGCAAACCGTTGCGTGAGATTTTATCGGTATATGTCGGACCGATACCCTTGCCGGTAGTTCCGATTTTCTTATCACCTTTAGCCTTTTCGCCGGCGGCATCGAGCAAACGATGGGTAGGCAGAATCAGATGGGCTTTGCGTGAAAGCTTCAGCACCTTCTTCAAGTCCACACCGGAAGCTTCCAAGGCTTCAGCTTCTTCACGGAAGAGCACCGGGTCAAGGACAACACCATTACCAATAATATTGGTCTGGCCGGTTTGGAAAATACCTGAAGGAATGGAGCGGAGCACGAATTTCTTACCGTCAAATTCCAGCGTATGTCCGGCATTAGGTCCACCCTGGAATCGAGCGACAGCATCGTAACGCGGAGTTAAGACGTCAACCACTTTTCCTTTTCCTTCATCGCCCCATTGGAGCCCGAGCAAAACGTCAACTTTCATTGTTGTTATTTAGTTTTTGTTTATAAATCCATGGCAACATTCTACATTTCTGCGCCACCGGATTTATGATTGGTTTTGATTCTACTACTATTATTTCTTCGCTGACACCTCAGACATACGCCATAAACATATAATCCGCAAGATTCAGCTTTAAACCCGGCATAATTGCGATTAAGAAGGTCGGAACTCAAAACCGCATCGCGAACCTCCTTGACACGCCCACACACCGAACAGACCAAATGTAGATGATTTTTTGTCAGGCCGGGCAATGATCGTTCATATTGGGCAGGCTGATTGCCAAACTGATGGCGCCTTACCAAGCCGGCATCCAAGAACAACTGCATTGTAGCATACACAGTAGACTGACTAACATGGTATCCTTCAAGCTCCATTGCCTCGCACAATACATCTACATAAAAATGCTCTGCTGATGAGAAAACCCTTTCCAGCAAGGCGAAGCGCTCCGGAGTACGCCGAAGGCCTTTTACCTTCAGGTATCTCTCCAAAGTCTCCCTCGCAACCGGGAGCAGTTTTTCATCTTTCATCGGTCAAAACAGAATTTCTATTTGTCGTCTACAAAGGTAATCTTTATCCATCAAATATGAAAATATTTAGTTAAGTTGTTGTCATTTTTAGAGCCTTTTTTATTCATTTCAAAAAAAGTTTTATACCACTGCGATTTTAGATTGGAATTATTGGAGAAAATCCGTAAATTTGCATCAATTTACCCTTAGAATTTAACCTTAATGGATACATATAATTACTCTCCCAACGGAATTGACTACGATCCGGACCTGCTATATGGCGGTTCGAACGAATCGTCAACCCGTAGAAGACAGCGCAATAGCTCAAATGATTACAATCGCGACTACGACCGCTCCGAGGAGCGAACCAACAGCCGTAACGATGCTGTAAGGCCCCGCCAACAGCGCAGAAGACGCGATGCCGTCGCTGCCCGTGAAGAGGTTGCCGAGCAAGACCGCCAACGCCGTAACCGCGAAAATGAGCGCCGATACGAACAAGCACGTCAACGCGAACGTGCCGAACGCGAACGTCGCGATGAGATTGCTGCCGAAAAAGCTGCCGAACGCAAGATTCGCGATGCGGAAAGAGCTGCAGACAAAGCTCGCAAGGCTGCCGAACGCGAGGCTGCCAAGGCCGATCGTAAGCCATTCTCGGAGAGCGGTTTCGTTAAGTTCTTCACCGACAAGCGCACCCACTCCTTCTTCGGAGTAGTATTGATTTGCATAGCCGTATATATCCTGATTGCCGCTATCTCGTTTATGCGAGCAGGAGCAGCAGACCAGAGCGCTATTAACGCCATGACGCCCGACCAGATTGCCAGCGGTGAGGCCAAAGTTGAAAACTCCGGAGGACCTATCGGCGCAGTTGTTGCCCAGCTGATTTTTGCGCAAGGCTTGGGTTTGGGCTCACTGACGTCAATTATCTATCTCGTACTGCTCGGACTCGGGTTGATGGGCATTAAGAAATGCAACTTCTGGTCCGTAACGTTTAAGTCGTTGTTGGTAGCTGTTGCCGTATCAATCGTTGCAGGCTTCATCGCCTATTGGAGCAATTCCGATTTCATGCTCGGCGGCGTCCACGGCCTATATATTAACCAGTTGCTTGTTAACAGCGTTGACTGGATTGGTGCCGGATTGGTATCAGTCATTCTGATTACGGCCGTTGTTTATCTCTATCTCAATGATTTTATTGAAATCTACAAGCGCTATAAGGCATTCCAGAAGGCACGTAAAGCAAAAGCCGAACAGATTCGCTTGGAACGCGAGGAGGCCCAAGCCAAGGTTATCGCTGCCATGCAACAGTCTGATTTGGAAGCCGCAGCGCAGGATGAGAATCCAGAGGATACGGGATCATACAACGCAGAGGAGACTAACGAACGTCGCGAAGTGCTTTCTGTCGGGTTCGATGACAACTACGAGGAGATTACCGATGAGTACGCTATTGACCGCAACCAGCCGGAAACCCCCCAACCGTCGGACGAAGAAGTTGAGACATCCGCACATCGCGAAACTCTCAACGAAGACTCTTCAGAGCTAGTTGCACCAGCCGAAGACGACGAACCTGAGGAAGTAACATCCGAGATAGTTGAGACTGCGTCGACAGTAACTACAGAATCCGCTTCAAGCGAAGAAGACGTTACCGAAACAACAACTAACGAGCCGGCCGACACAACCACAGACTCCCCTGAAGAAGAAAAGCAGGAGGGTCCAACGTTTGACGTCGTTGCCCACGAAATCGAACAAGCCGATCCCTCGCATGTCGGCGCCGATACGATGTACGACCCAACAGCCGAGCTATCAAACTACGTACGCCCCGGCTTTGAGCTGCTTAATGAGATTCCAACCCAGTCTGAAAGCTACGATATTCTGGAGCAGGAATCGAACAAAGAACGTATTATCAAAGCCCTGGAGCAATTCGATATTCAAATTACCAAGATTGAAGCAACCGTAGGCCCTACGGTAACGCTCTACGAGATTGTACCTACGGAAGGTACGCGTATCGCAAAGATTAAGCGTCTGGAAGATGACATTGCTATGACGCTGGCCGCCAAAGGTATTCGTATCATCGCCCCGATTCCGGGCAAGGGCACTATCGGTATTGAGGTGCCGAACCACGATGCCCAGTCTGTTTCAATCCGTTCAATCTTGTCGTCAAAAGCATTCCAAGAAAGCAAATGCGAACTGCCAATGGCGATGGGCGCTACTATCTTCAACGATGTCTACATTGCCGACCTCGCAAGCATGCCCCACATTCTGGTAGCCGGTGCAACCGGTCAGGGTAAGTCAGTCGGCCTTAACACGATTATCGCATCGTTGCTCTACAAGAAGCATCCTGCCGAACTAAAGTTCGTACTGATTGACCCCAAACGAGTTGAATTCAGCCTCTACAATGCTCTGGAGCGCCATTTCCTCGCAAAGCTACCGGATGAAGAAGAAGCAATCGTTACCAACATGGACAATGTTGTCAAGACGCTTAATTCGCTCTGCGTAGAAATGGAGAAGCGCTACGATCTGCTGAAGGATGCCAAGGTCGTAAAGGTAACCAAGTATAACGAGTTGTTTATTCAAAAGAAACTCAATCCGGAGAAGGGCCACCGCTATCTACCCTACATCGTAATCATTATCGACGAGTTTGCCGACCTGATTATGACCGCCGGCAAGCAGGTTGAAACCCCGATTGCGCGTATCGCACAGATGGCTCGTGCGGTTGGCATGCATATGATTATTGCTACCCAACGTCCGTCGACCAACGTTATTACCGGTCTGATTAAAGCTAACTTCCCCGGCCGTATCGCCTTCCGTGTTAACCAAATGGTTGACTCCCGCACGATTCTCGACTGCCCCGGTGCCAACCAGCTTATCGGTAAGGGCGATATGCTATTCTCCCACAACGGCGTAATGGAGCGCGTACAGTGTGCCTACATCGACACTAAGGAGGTGCAGCGCATCTGCAACTTCATCGACAATCAGCCCGGATTTGAACACCCCTATTACCTACCGGAACCGCTGGTTGACGAAAACGAAAGTGCGTTCGGTGGCAGAAACGGCAACCTTACCGACCGCGACCCATTGTTTGAAGAGGCAGCTCAAATTATTGTCCAAACCGGAGTTGCTTCAACATCTTCGCTCCAACGTCGTTATTCCATCGGCTACAACCGAGCAGGCAAAATCATGGACCAACTGGAAGCTGCCGGCATTGTAGGTCCGGCTACCGGCGGCAAGGCCCGCACGGTATTGGTCGATGCAATGCAGCTTGGCAGCCTTATAAAAACCGATAACTATTAATATTGTATGAAAAAGAAACTAACCTCATTTTCATCTTTATTGCTGATACTATTGAACCTGCTGTTCGCGCCACAACAACTCAGCGCAGCCGCACCTTCGGCCGAATCATCCGTCAACAAGATGATTGCAGCTTTGAAAAAGAATGCAACCACCGACATCGTATTTACGGTCTGGGTAAACCGGACGTCGACGAGCGGCTCAATATGCGTGTCAGGCAGTAAGTTTTACCTCTCCACGCCCGACATGAAGGTTTGGTACGATGGCAAAACACAATGGGCCTATGCACCGGCAGCCATGGAGGTGAATATTACCGAACCTACCACCCAAGAGCTACAGCAGACCAATCCCCTTTCGATTCTGAACGGCCTAAATAAGTCATGCACGTTTCGCCGACTGAAAGCATCTACCGGCGAGGAGAAAATCGAAGTTACGCCCAAGAAGAAAACCTCCGATTTCGCTTCTGCTACGATTACCCTTAACAGCTCAACCTCCCTTCCCAAAGCCATCGCAGTTAAGAATGCAAAAGGCCAGGTAACAACCGTTACTATCGCTACTATTAAAGCCGGCAAAGCAAAAGCTACATCAGAATTTCAGTTTAAAAAGTCGAACTTCCCGGGCGTTGAAGTCGTTGATTTAAGATAATAAGAGCTAATACTTTTACATATGAGTGAACTTTCATCAAAATGCGTGATTATCGGAGGTGGACCTGCCGGTTATACCGCTGCAGTATATGCTTCCAGAGCAAACCTCTCCCCTATCCTTTTTGAAGGAATGCAACCCGGTGGACAGCTTACAACCACTACCGAAGTTGAAAACTTTCCCGGCTTTCCTACCGGAATCCAAGGTCCAGACCTCGTTGCCGAAATGAGAAAACAAGCCGAACGCTTCGGCACCAACATCATCGCCGAAACAGTTACTTCGGTTGATTTCTCCAAGCGTCCGTTCTCATTAACCCTTACCAACGGCACCAACGTTAAGGCAGAGACCGTTATCATCGCTACCGGTGCTACGGCTCGCTATCTCGGTCTGCCCGACGAGCAGAAATATCTCGGCATGGGCGTATCGGCCTGCGCTACCTGCGACGGGTTCTTCTATCGCAAAAAGCGCGTAGCCGTTGTTGGCGGTGGCGATACGGCTTGCGAGGAGGCCCTCTACCTTTCAGGCCTTGCATCAAAGGTTTACCTCATTGTTCGCAAGAACTATCTGCGCGCATCGCAAGTAATGCAAGAGCGCCTGAAGGAACGCGACAACATCGAGATTTTGTTTAATTGCAACACGGTTGGCTTATTCGGCGAAGAAGTACTGGAAGGCGCAAAGCTGGTTGAACACAAAGGGACCGAGCAGGAACGCTTCTTCGAAATCAACATCGATGGTTTCTTCCTCGCTATCGGCCACGATCCTTGCACCTCGCTGTTCCGCGGTCAGCTCGAACTCGACGACCAAGGATATATCCTCGTCAAATCCCCGTCTACCCAGACTTCGGTTGACGGCGTATTTGCAGCCGGCGATGTCGCTGACCCCCAATATCAGCAAGCTATCAATGCTGCAGGCTCAGGCTGTCGGGCAGCCCTGGATGCCGACCGCTTCCTCGGCCTATAAAACTACGGTTAGAATCCGCTTATTCTAAAAATTCGGCAAAATTCCAACATCTTTTGTTGCGATTTTGTCGAATTTATTCGTTTTGTAGCGTTAATAGCTACATTTTCAAGATGATTTTTCCCGTTTTATTTGTTTCTATTATAAAATAGTGGTAACTTCGCCAATGAGATACGTTGTGCATCTTGAATGCACTTATTACCGGTCAGAAGCGATACCCGTTATCGTGTAATATTACTTAGCGTCAATGTTATGGAATTAGATCTACCTAATCTTGATTCCTCCTTATTCAAGATAAACCTTCCAACGGGCAACCCCGTCTTGGGCTCTATACTCGTAGCCGAGCCCTTCCTCCGCGAGGATTATTTTAATCACGGAGTTATTTCCCTGATAGAATACGAACCGGGCAAATCGGCCATGGGGCTGGTTCTCAACAAGACAACAGGCTACACTTTGGGGGATGCTATCGAGGGGATTCTTGACGAAGTTGACGTGCCGATCTATTGTGGAGGCCCCCTATCTTGCGACAGACTCTTCTATCTTCATTCGCTTGGCAATGAATTCAACGGAGCTACCAAAATTGCCGATGATCTTTATGTAGGCGGCGACTTCCAGCAAGTGAAAGAATACGTCAATATGGGATGCGAAACAGAAGGGAAAATGCGATTCTTTGTAGGCTACAGTGGCTGGGAACCTAACCAGCTTGAAGAAGAAATTGCCAAGCACGTATGGGCCGTGGCCCCCAAGCCGGCCAATAAAGAGCTATTCCGCGAAGATGGCGATTCCTTCTGGTATCGAATAGTTAGATTGCTTGGAGAGCCATATCGCAACTGGCTTTATCATCCGGTCAACCCTCAGTATAACTAAAAAAATTAACGGTGTGTAGAAATCTACTCACCGTTATTTTTTGTATAGACAGAATAAATTGCTTAAATTTGCTGTTGAAAATTCATGACACGATTTTTACAAATCTAACTTCCTATAAAACCATTCACATGTTATCACACGAAGACACTGCGCAACTGGCTGCGAGAGGTGTAACAACCCAACAGCTTCTTGATCAAGTAGAACGGTTTAAAACCGGCTTCCCTTATCTTAAAATCCATGACTCCGCGCGTCCCGGAGAAGGAATTACGGTGCTGATGCCCCACGACGAAGAAAAAGCAATCAGCCGTTGGGACAAATACCTGGCCGACGGCGGAGATGTATGCAAGTTCGTGCCGGCTTCCGGCGCTGCTTCCCGTATGTTTAAAGCGCTGTTCGGCTTTGTTGACGGCGACGTCGAAACAGCGCCCGAAGGTTCGGATGTTGATCGTCTGCTACGCGACATTCATAAAGTTGCATTTTTCGATCAGCTGGACCAACTGCTCAAGTCGCAGAACAATGGCAAAGGAGTAGATGCACTATTGGCCGAAGGTAAGCAAAAAGATATCATCCGAGGCATTATTGGCGAAAACGGATTAAACTACGGCAACCTTCCCAAAGGACTGCTGACATTCCACCACAGCGACAACGGCACTCGCACACCTGTAGAGGAACAACTCGTAGAAGGCGCTCAATCAGCTCGCCAAGCTGACGGCAGCGTCAATCTGCATCTTACCGTCTCTCCGGCCCATCGCAAGGCCTTCGAGAGCAAAATTGCCCAGGCCGTCCCCGCTATCGAACAACGCATGGGCGTAAAAATCAACGTTACCATGTCGGAACAGAAGGCCTCAACCGACACCGTTGCCGTCAACGAAGATAACACTATCTTCCGCGAAGATGGCAAAATTATATTCCGTCCGGGCGGACATGGCGCACTGATTCAGAACCTTAACGACCTGGACTCTACCGTCGTCTTTATTAAAAACATCGACAACGTTGTGCCCGACTCTCGTCGCGAGGCTACTTTGCGCTACAAAAAAGTTATCGCCGGCTATCTTATCGAACTCCACGACAAGGCAACCGAGCTCATTCAGGCCATCGACAGCCACAACTACTCTGAGGCAATGCTCCAAGAAGCCGTTGACTTCCTGCGCAAGAACTTCTGCCTCGAAGCTCCCGAGTTCAACACCCTGAAGGGTGAGCAACTCGCAGCCTACCTGCGCGCTAAACTTGATCGCCCGATGCGCGTCTGCGGCATGGTACGCAACGAAGGCGAACCCGGCGGCGGTCCGTACATCGCCTACAACGCCGACGGTTCGCGCTCACTCCAGATTCTCGAGAGCTCACAAATCGACCTCTCTAAGCAAGAGAATCGCGAAATGATGGCGAAGGCAACCCACTTTAATCCGGTTGACTTGGTATGCTACCTGCGCGATGCCACAGGCAATAAGTACGACCTTCCGGCCCACGTTGATCCGGAAACCGGCTTTATCTCCTCCAAATCGCTTCATGGCCGTAGCCTGAAAGCCCTTGAACTGCCCGGCCTATGGAATGGCGCAATGAGCGATTGGAACACAGCCTTCGTTGAAGTGCCTATCGCTACATTCAATCCTGTAAAGACCGTTAACGACCTACTCCGTCCGCAACACCAACTCTAAACCGCGAATCACAGGACGTAAATAACTGACCTATACAGTGGGGCCAAATATTAATATTTGTTAATATTTAGCCCCACTACTTGCAAAACAGGCAGCAATATAATACCTTTGCAGACTCTTATCGCCTAGGCGACAAATTAAAACGGGGATGACCGGTTTTGACAGCGTGTAGAGGTGGTGAGTAAGCATGCAGAGCA
>CAZEST010000021.1:0-20813 GCA_964514745.1 uncultured Alistipes sp. | reverse complement strand
AATTCCTCTGGCAGGAAGGTCACACAGCTCACGCAACCCGCGAAGAGGCTGAAGCTAAGACCAAGGAGATGATTGGTATTTACCGCGACTTCGCAGAGAAATACCTCGGTCTGCCTGTAATCACCGGTGTTAAGAGTGCTAACGAACGCTTTGCCGGTGCTATCGACACCTACACCATCGAAGCTATGATGCAGGACGGCAAGGCATTGCAGTCAGGCACAAGCCACTTCCTCGGCCAGAACTTCGCCAAGGCATTCGACGTTACTTTCGTTAACCGCGACAACCAGCCGGAATATGTTTGGGCTACATCTTGGGGTGTATCAACCCGCTTGATGGGTGCCATGATTATGGCGCACTCCGACGATAATGGTTTGGTACTGCCTCCGCATATCGCACCTATCCACGTTGTTATCGTTCCTATCTACAAGAACGACGAGCAGCGCGATGCAATCACAGCAGCCGTTAACCCGATTATCGACGAACTCCGTGGCCTCGGTATCCGCGTGAAGTATGACGATGCCGACAACCGTCGTCCCGGCTTCAAGTTTGCCGACTACGAGCTGAAGGGTGTACCTGTTCGCTTGGCAATCGGTGCTCGCGACCTTGAAAACGGTACTGTTGAACTGATGCGCCGTGACACACTCGAGAAGCAGGTTGAACCGATCGAAGGTATCGCTAAGTTCATCCAGAACCTGCTCGAGGAGATCCAGCAGAACATCTTCGACAAGGCACTTGCTCACCGCAAGGAGATGACTCGCGAAGTAAACTCTTACGAGGAATTCAAGGTTGAGATTGAAAAGGGCGGCTTCCTGCTCTGCCACTGGGATGGCACAACCGAAACCGAAGAGAAGATCAAGGCAGAAACCAAGGCTACAATTCGCTGCATACCGCTGGATGGCGACAAGACCCCCGGCAAGTGTATGGTTACCGGCAAGCCTTCGGCCCAGCGCGTAATCTTCGCTCGCAACTATTAATACGACATTACGAAATAGGGTGTGTACTCTCTAATGTTACACACCCTATTTTCTTTTTATATACCTGAAGGACTAATTCAAGAATATAAATGGCTTCTCAAAGCACCGAACCAATCAAGATATTACACTGCATTTTCTCGCTGGAAGTTGGAGGTGCAGAAACGATGTTGGTAGATATTATCAACGGACAGGTAGAACGCAAGCAACACGTTACGCTTATAATTGTCAACAACAAGATAGACCAACAACTACTATCAACCATACGTCCGGAGGTAAATATCATTAAGCTGATGCGAGAGCCCGGATCCAATCCGATTAAGTTAATGTGGATTCTCAATCGGGAGATCCACAAGCTAAATCCCGACATTATCCATGTCCACAACCCCAAACTCTGCTTCCTGATTCGGCAAAAGCGCAATAAGATGCTGATGACCGTACATTCGCTGTTTACATCCATGAAGTACTCTAAGCATATACGCATGGTTGCAATTTCGGAAGCGGTCAGGAATTACATTCTGAGCCGTATCCCGAATGCCAAAGTATCGGTTATCGGCAACGGCATAAAGACCGCCGACATAGCCGTACGCCCATCCCAAGCTCCAGCAGAGTGCTTTAAACTCGTACAGGTTGGTCGCCTTGATTCCAAGAATAAAGGACAAGATATTCTAATCAAAGCCATAGCGATTCTTAATGCCCGACAGAGCAAGAACGTCAGCGCTACTTTTATCGGAGACGGGGCAGACCGAAAAGAGTTGCAAGCACTTGCAACGAAACTCCGGGTTAATGAGGCAGTATTCTTCGATGGATTGCATGACCGCAATTACATATATAGCCACCTGCAAGAGTACGATGCAATGTGTCATCCATCGAGGTCTGAAGGCTTCGGGCTGACCGTAGCCGAAGGGATGGCTGCAGGGCTACCACTGTTGTTAACCGAAGGGGATGGCCCGTGGGAGGTAGCCGACAACGGTCGCCTGTGTGAGTCATTCAAGAAGGATAATCCGCAAGACTGCGCGGATGCAATCGAACGCCTTATGAACGATTACAATAGTGCAACCATAAGAGCAACCATAGCACGCCAATACGTGACGCGCTATGATATTTCTCATACGGTTGACAATTATATCAAACTTTACCGCAATATAATCAAAGGGATTGACCTTTAAGAATCACTCGTCGGATTATCGGCTCGGTATAAGCATACTGAAGGTAGGCTAAAGAGGGGAGTGGCTCAGTTAAGAATACCGATGCCTTCGCTCCAGGGAATATGGCCCCCATATCCGACAAGCCCAATGCAGCAGCACCATTGACGGTAACCGCATTCAAAGATTCCTCAGGTGTCAGCTTCATTTTAAAACACCCTAGCGAGGCCACAAAACGCATAGCCCCGGATGGAGAACTACCGGGATTATAGTCTGACGCCAAAGCTAAGGGCAATCCGGCATCAACAACCTGACGCGCCTTCCCATAGGGAATTCCCAAGAAGAAGCTCGCTCCGGGGAGCATGGTAGGAATCGTATTAGAATTCTGCAGAGCTCGGATTTCCGCATCCGTAATACGTTCCAGATGATCTACCGACAGAGCGTTATGTTGCACGCCAACCTGTACACCGCCTGATACAGCCAGTTCATTGGCATGGATCTTTCCACGTAGACCATATCGGCCGGCAGCCTCTAAAATGCGCGAAGTTTCCTCCGTCGTAAAAAAGCCCTCATCACAGAATACATCTACGAAATCAGCAAGACCATCGTCGGCCACTCTCGGCAGAAGTTCGGTAACAAGCATATCAACATACTGCGATTGCCGTCCGGAATATGCCCTACCAACGGCATGCGCACCTAAGAAGGTAGCCTTTATCTCCAGCATAGGGAAAGCGGTCTTTAAACGTTGGATAACTCGCAACATTTTCAGTTCACCCTCAACAGTCAGACCATACCCACTCTTAATTTCTATCGCTCCGGTAGCATTTTGCGCGCAAAATCGTAGCCTCTTGCTTGCACTCTCAAACAGATCATCCTCAGACACCTGATTTAGCAAATCCGACGAATTCAAGATACCACCGCCTCTACGAGCAATCTCCTCATACGACAGGCCGGCGATCTTATCACGGAATTCACCCTCACGACTACCGGCATAGACTAAATGAGTATGAGAATCGCAGAAACAAGGGAACAGCCACCCTCCACGCGCATCTATCACCTGTGAGAAATCTGCTGCTGACGGACAGTCGGCCATCGCGCCAAAGCCATGAACCCGTTCACCATCAATGGCCATCCACGCATTTTCCAGCATGGGGACCGTATTCATCGCTTTGCCCTTAAGCAAAATGGGGGCTTCGTTATAAACACTAACCAGTGTCCCGATATTATGTATTAATATACGGCTCATAGCAGATTGGATATCTTAGTGGGTCTGCAAGAAACGAATCGAAGCCTCAATCCAAGGCTGCATCACACAGTCATCACTGATAAACGGAACGACCTTGCGATACTCCTTATGCCATTCCTTCAAGACAGGCGACGTTAAATCAGGCCCACGAAATTCCAATGCCTGTGCAGCATTGAACAACTCGATACCAAGCACACGTTCCGTATTATCAACCACACGCAACAACTTCGTAGCAGAGTTTGAACCCATCGAGACATGATCTTCCTGGCCCTGCGAAGACGGGATAGAATCCACGCTATTAGGCCAGCATAGTCCCTTTGACTGACTTACAATAGAAGCCGCGGTATATTGTGGGATCATAAATCCGCTATTCAACCCCGGATTAGCAACGAGGAAAGCCGGGAGCTCTCTCTTCCCGGAGATTAAGCGGAAAATACGTCGTTCGGAAATACTGCCAATTTCGGCCATCGCAACAGCCAAGAAATCCATCGGCAATGCAATCGGCTCGCCATGGAAGTTACCGGCAGAAACAATCATATCCTCCTCAGGGAAGATCGTAGGATTATCAGTCGGTGCATTTATTTCCTCTTCCAACTTATCGTAAACGAAATGGAAGGTATCCTTAGCTGCTCCATGAACCTGAGGTACGCAGCGAAACGAGTACGGGTCCTGTACATGTTCTTTTTTCCGGCATATCAATTCACTCCCCTGCAAGAGTTCGCGGAATGCCGTAGCCGTCTGAATCTGTCCGGGATGATTACGGACCTCATTAACCGCACTACAGAACGGCTCAATTCGGCCATCAAAAGCCTCCAACGACATAGCTGCAATTTTATCAGCCTGTCTTAACAAACGCTCGGACTTTAAAAGAGCATACACTCCATGAGCACTCATAAATTGAGTACCGTTAAGCAGAGCTAACCCCTCCTTCGACATCAGCGTCAGAGGTTCCCATCCATATTCCTTAAGGACGGTAGCAGCCTGACATTTCTCACCTCGACAACGCACCTCGCCCAAACCAAGCAAAGGCAACGCAAGATGAGCTAACGGCGCCAAATCACCTGACGCGCCCAAAGACCCCTGACTGTAGACAACCGGCAGAATATCGTTATTGAAAAAGTCAATCAAGCGTAAGACTGTTGCCAGTTGCACACCGGAGTTACCATAACTCAGCGACTGAATCTTCAATAAGAGCATCAGACGCACAATCTCAGGAGCGACCTCATCGCCGGCACCACATGCATGGCTCATAACCAGATTCTTCTGCAACTGCGACAGTTGATTCTTATCGATAGAGATATTACACAGCGACCCAAAGCCGGTTGTAATACCATAGATAGGTTCGGTTGCAGTTTCCATCTTTTTGTCAAGATAGGCTCTACAACGTGTAATACGGCCAATGGCATCCTCACTCAGCTGAAGCTGCAGATGCTTGTTAACGATTTCGCCAACTCGCTCAATAGTCAGCAAATCCGCACTTATATGGTGGATTTCATTCATATTTTTCATGGAATTGTTGATTTTTACAAGTTTCTGAGAGCATCAGCAACGACAGCATCATCAGCAAAATTAGGCAGCGTTACCTTCAAATCCGGAGTTCGCTCCATCTCCCTACGGATTGAATCATACGCACCCTTGTTACGAGCCCAAGAACGGCGACCAATACCATTATTGACATCCCAAAGCAGCATCCGCCTGATTCTGCGATCTGCCTCCTCTGAGCCATCAATAACCATACCAAAACCACCATTAATAACTTCGCCCCAGCCTACGCCACCACCATTATGGATGGATACCCACGTAGCACCGCGGAAAGAGTCACCGATAACATTCTGGACAGCCATATCAGCGGTAAACTGCGAACCATCGGTGATATTGGATGTTTCGCGATAGGGGGAGTCCGTGCCGGAGACATCATGATGATCTCGGCCCAACACTATCGGAGCCGAAATTTTACCCTCACGAATGGCCTTATTGAAGGCTAACGCAATACGGATGCGTCCCTCCGAATCGGCATAGAGGATACGTGCTTGTGAACCAACTACAAGATGGTTCTCTGCGGCCTCCTTAATCCAATGGAGATTGTCGGCCAACTGTCCCTTGATATCATCCGATGCTTCTTGCAGAAGAGATTCCAACACCTCCGCTGCCAACATGTCGGTCTGCGCAAGATCTTCCGGCTTGCATGACGTGCAGACCCAACGGAACGGGCCAAAACCATAGTCAAAGAACTTTGGTCCCATGATATCCTGCACGTACGATGGATAACGGAAACTACCATCCGACTTCAAGACATCCGCACCGGCTCGAGAGCTCTCCAAAAGGAAAGCATTCCCATAATCAAAGAAGTACATACCTCGGTCTGCCAATTTATTAATGGCAGCAACCTGCCTACGCAACGAGGTTTTTACAGCCTCGCGGAAACGTTCAGGCTCCTCAGCCATCATGCGACGTGATTCATCATAAGAGTAACCAACAGGATAATATCCACCGGCCCACGGATTATGTAGCGACGTTTGGTCCGATCCAAGATTTACCATGATGTCCTCCTCAGCCAACCGTTCCCAAAGGTCAACGATGTTTCCCTGATAAGCCAACGAAACCACCTCCTTATCGGCAACAGCATTACGAATCCGCTGCATCAACTCATCCAAAGAAGTATGTACCTCGTCAACCCAGCCTTGCTGATAGCGTTTTTGAACAGCTGCAGGATTAATTTCGGCTGTCACACTGACTACTCCAGCGATATTGCCGGCCTTAGGCTGAGCCCCCGACATTCCGCCCAAACCGGCCGTTACGAACAGCATTCCGTGGAGCGATGTCTCGCCCTTAGGCAGATGACTACGTCCGGCATTTAATACCGTAATGGTCGTACCGTGGACGATACCTTGTGGACCAATGTACATATACGAACCGGCAGTCATCTGGCCATACTGCGATACACCCAATGCATTGAATCGCTCCCAGTCATCCGGTTTGGAATAGTTAGGAATAACCATACCGTTGGTGACAACAACGCGCGGAGCCTCGGGATGAGACAGAAACAACCCCAGAGGGTGACCGGAGTACATTACCAAGGTCTGGTTATCGGTCATCTCGCTAAGGTATTTCATTGTCAAGCGATATTGCGCCCAATTCTGAAAGACAGCACCATTACCACCATAGGTTATCAGTTCATGAGGATGCTGAGCTACGGCCGGATCCAAATTATTCTGAATCATCATCATGATAGCAGCAGCTTGGCGTGAACGCGCCGGATACTGCTCTATCGGCCTAGCCTTCATCTCATACGTAGGCCGCAAGCGATACATATATATTCGGCCATAGTCGGCTAATTCACGAGCGAATTCCGGAGCCAATTCTGCATGTAACTCCGGAGAGAAATAGCGCAACGCATTGCGCAACGCCAGTTCCTTTTCCGCCGGTGTTAGAATATCCTTACGTTTGGGTGCATGGTTGACCGACGTATCATAAGGCTGCGGAGAGGGGAGTGGCATGGGTATTCCACCTCTTATATCATTTTGAAACTCTTCCAATGTCATGGTTTTAGATATTTAGATTACGACAATGCATTTACCCTGAATGCACAGTCGATGGATTACTCTATCATCGAATTAACAATGTTCAGAATACCTTGTTCGCGCGAGGACGTGTAAGCAACTATCTCATCGGCATCATCCAATAATGCTTGGGCAACCGTACGGTCCTTGATACCGGCAGCATTGATTTTCACATTCAGATGCGCTCCAAGGATAGCCGATCTGACCGCCAATGCACCCACACCGACATCACTCGCAGAATTGGGGTTTCCCTCGCGAGCCATCGCCTCCAACAGATCGAACGCCTCAAAAGCTGTCTTCATCGTTTGCAACGGCACCTCCGCAGCATGAATGGTTGCTACCTCCAAGGCAGCCGCCCTTGCAGCCTTCTCCTCCGAAGTTGATTTCGGCATAGCAAAGACAGCCATAATCTCATTGAAGGCCTCCGTATCCTTATCAACCAGGGCCATCAGTCGCGACATTATATCGCGCCCCTTCTCTGCGTTGTCGGAAAAATACTCCCACTGATCATCCCATCCCGGCTTATGCGCCGAGAGATTGGCAACCATAGTGGCCAACGCAGCGCCCAAGGCTCCCATATAGGCTGAAATTGAGCCTCCACCGGGAGCAGGAGACTCCGACGCCGTTTCGTCAGCGAAGTCACTGCAAGTCATATCTACCAACTTTGCGCCCTGCACTTCGTCCTTAGCGATCAGATACTCAATGATTTTCTCATTCGGGTCAAAAGGCTTCAGTTCATCCAAGCCCATCGACTTAATGGCAATCTTAATAATTTCTTTTTCAGGAATACCCAATGAGCGTTGTTGCATCCGTAGATAATGTTTACCTGCGTCGATAATTGCTCGCTTCGGAACCAGGCCAACAATCTCAGTTCCGGTAACACGCAAACCACGTGCTTGCGCTGCTCGGCTCACTTCATCGAATGCCCTATGTAGAGGTGTAACATTTGAATCGGTTATATTCATCGAGACTTGGGCAATACCGTATTCATCGATATACCATCCGATTGCCTTGGTAGCCTTCAGCGTACCGGGAATCATCAACGGGTTGCCATCAGCATCCTTCAGAGGCTTACCGGTCAGCTTACCGCCTTCGCGCTGCGGACGCCCCTTTTCACGCACGTCAAACGCGATAGCGTTAGCTCTACGGGTAGAAGTTGTATTGAGATTGAAATTAACAGCGATTAGGAAATCACGGGCTCCGATAGCAGTTGCACCGGTTCTTTCAATTCTTTCATCCATCTGACGGTCGCCAAAATCTGCGCCATCCTCAGTTCCAAGTCTATGGGACAGGGCTTCATATTCTCCCTTTCGGCAAACTGCCAGATTCTTGCGCTCCGGCTTAAATGCAGAAGACTCATAAGCATAAACAGGTATCAGAAGTTCATCGGCCACACGTCTACCCAACTCTCGTGCCAATTCCGCACACTCTTCCAGTGTAATCCCTGCAACAGGTACTAACGGGCAGACATCTGTAGCTCCCATTCGAGGATGAGCGCCATGATGCTGACTCATATCAATCAATTCAGCGGCTTTAGCTATACCTCTGAAGGCAGCCTCCACCACTGCCTCAGGGCTACCTACAAAGGTCACGACAGTGCGGTTGGTTGCTTCTCCAGGATCAACATCCAGCAGTTTTAGATTCTCCGCTTTACCGCCGAGCGTAATAGCTTCAGTAATGGCATTTATTACTTCATGGTTGCGCCCTTCACTAAAATTCGGGACGCATTCAATAATACGTTTGTCCATGGGATTGAATTCAAGTTCTACGTCGCAAAAAAATTCTGTCGACTTAATAGCGCAAATATAGCGAAAATTCTGTAATACAAAGAATAATCTCTTCAAAAAAGTGATTTTAACCCACTATTTTTCCCATAAAATTAACGGGAGGGACTGTTGTTGCAACCGTTCCTCCCGAATAAGCGTGTGTTTATGTTAGTCTGATGTTATCGATAATCACTTAGAATTTGTTGTAATCGACGTCGAGCAAAGAAAATACGACTTTTTACCGTCCCTATAGGGAGGGCCATTTCGTCAGCAATCTCTTCATATTTATATCCGGCTACGTGCATCGCAAACGGTTGGCGATACTCATAAGCAAATTCATTAATTGCATCGGATATTTCCTGAACAGCAAAAGCCCCCTCCGGAGTATCATGCCCCAATACTCTCGGAATATTATGAGCCACAGCATCATCCGAACGATCAATATACATCGCAGTACGCAACGATTGGCGATAATTATTGATAAAGATATTATGCATGATGGTAAATACCCATCCCTTAAAATTGTGGTTTTCTACAAATTTATCCTCATTATCCAATACCTTTAAAGTTGTATCTTGAAGCAAATCATAGGCATCATCCCGATTGGATGTAAGTGTGAAGGCAAAATTCAGGAGATTTCCCTGAACATCCAACAGCATTGTATGAAAGTTTCCTATACCCATAAGTCGAGAGTTTTTAGTGTTATTTGCAACAGATTTGTAACTACTTTGTGATATATTTGCAAAGATACGACCATTTTTTTAATTTCCAAATTATTTTGCAACTTTTTCGAAAAATAATTGAAATATTTTTGTAACACACTCCTTCCAAACCAATTCCCACAATAAAAACATTCACATTAACCAACCATTAGCATTGCTTATTTTATAAGAATTTATTAAATTTGCGCAACTGCCAAACACAAAGGCAATAATCACATTCTCAATGTTTATATGCACCACCAATATATAGTTAATTTATCTTCAACGCGCCGAGGGCTGCTGCTAAACATCATTGGCCTAACTGCAGGTCTATCCTTATATGCGCAGACTCCATCAGAGGGCGCGCAAGCTTCTACTCAAATAGAGACAGATGCCCAAATTGTAATGAACAACGCCCGAGAATCGGAAGAGCCTACTTTGGAGACGATTGAACAACAGATTCAGCAGAATCTACTTAACTGCTTAGCCCAAAAGCAGAATAATATTCTACAGCTAATTCAAGAAGACAAAGCAACAAAAAGGGTATATCGACAGCAGATTGAGGAAGTTAACGCCATTCAAGATAATAGTCCGAAACTTATCCACGAAATAGCGAAACAACTTTTCGACACAGATTACAGTCAATTAGACTACTTTCACCGACAAATTTATGACTATATCCTTCAAGGCAACTTAACGAAGGCAGATTCGCTTCTTTGCTCTAAGGGGGACATTAAGCAGCGCATAGAGAACTTTACCCAATTCAACGATCAAACGCGCAATAACCTCGCTGCTGATTGCTATACATATTTTGAAATGTGCAAGATGAAATGCGAGCTTGATTCCGCCGAATACTTTATCAAAAGTCGAGCAGATCTGGACCCGCTCAATGTCGGATGGTCGGTAGAAGCCGCAGAGTATCTATCCGAATATATGGGGGAATATTCCGATGCGTTACGCCGATATCTAAAGGCACTTGACAGTTATCTCGCTACGAACAACAACGAGGCGGTAGCCCACCTATATTATGACATCGCCAGTGCCTATTATGAATTAGCGAATTATGATGTTGCTATAAATTATCTCAACAAAGCGCTCACTTTGAATACCGAACTGTACGGCGAGAACAGTAAGGAAGTTGGCAACACTTACAACTACATTGGCCTTCTATATGCCGGCAAAGAGGAGTATGATAAGGCCCTAAAAGCTTTCTCCACCGCACAGAAGATCATGCAACCCTTCGCGGTCACAGACCAAATAGAGGTTGCACGCACTCATACTAACATCGGGTTGGTCTATTGCAACCAAGGCAAGTTTGACCACGCCTTGAAATCCATGAAGAAAGCATTGGAAATATACCTACAAACCGGGAAAGAAAATGTCGACTTAGCCACACTATATCAAAACATCTGCAATATCTATTGTGAAAAAGGCAAATATGCCGAAGCCATAGCTTACGGCCATAAGGCATTGAAGATTCAGACGCGCATATTATGGCCATTTAATGGCAACTTAGGAGCAACATACCTAACATTAGCCGGAATTTACAAACAGGTAGGCGACCCTGAAACAGCGCTAAAATATTTCACCCCGGTTTTAGAACCAATGAGCTTACTTTTGGATAATAATGACCAGCAACTGCTGGATTTTTATAGAGATTTAGGCGAGACCTATCAGTCATTGGGTCAATTTCAAGAGGCCTTGATCTATTTCAATAAAGCCTTAGGGAATAACTAACAAGATTTACCTGTAGACTTACATATTAAGGATATGGAACAATATCGATACTTTGCTTTCATCAGCTATAGCTCTAAGGATATCTCTTGGGGCAAAAGATTACATCGGAAATTAGAAAGCTTTATGTTGCCTACGGCTGTATGCAAGGTCCAAGGCTTACCACGCAAACCAATGTGCCCGGTGTTCTTTGCACCAACCGATATTCAACCAGGAGGATTGGACGAAGAATTACAAAATAGGCTACAACAATCGGCCAATCTCATTGTTATTTGTTCGCCCAATTCAGCCCAATCCAAATGGGTTGGCAAAGAGATTGAATACTTTTATAATCTCGGCCGTAAGGATAAGATACATTTCTTTATCGTTGACGGCACCCCCAACAGCAACAACCCGGCTACGGATTGTTTTAATCCCATTGTTGAGAAAATAGGACTCCCGGAGATTCTCGGAGCCAATGTCCACGAGCATATCAGTCAATGGGGCTACGTAAATCGTGAGCATGCCTATATCCAGTTAATTTCCAAGATGCTCGGCTTGGAGTTCGATACCCTTTGGAATCGTCAACAACGCAGATTGCGGAATAAGGCTATCGGGTATACGCTCAGTCTTGCAGCAATCGCAGGCCTTACCGCCTACGCCGGAAATTATTATCGCCCCACAGATATTCAACTCCGGTTACAACCGACATCCGATAACGTTAATCTTCCGCCACTGCAAGATGCCATCGTCAGCATCACTATTCACAATGAAACTAAAACCGACACCATTCATTCTGCAGAAGATACAGCCCAGTTCCTCAACATCCCAAGGGCAATGATAGGGGAGAGGGCTGCTGTTAAGGTAGAATGTAAAGATTTCTTACCGGTAGACACAACGATAACACTAAACAAAGAAATTAGCATTGCTATCAACCGCAATCCGGAAATCTACGGAAATATAAAAATCCGATTATGGGATATACATAACGAGACTACGGTTAATAATCAATCTATCACCATTGATGGCAAAGACGTAACGTCGGACAACAACGGAATAGTAACCCTGCAGATACCTCTTGCTCAACAAAGGACCATATACAAAGTCATTATAAACGGCAAGACCGACTCCATCGTAATGCCAACGGGCGATTCCGACAATCTAATTATTGACTAAATCAAATGTTAGAAATCTATCGTCAGACGTATGTTAAACTGACGACGAGTGAGATAATTAGGCACAGCGTACTGAATACTATTAACATCGGTTACCCAATAGTAGCTCGATACGTTTGAAATGTCTAACAGATTGAAAACGTCCACACCGAGCCAGATACTCTTGAAATAGCGGTGGAGCCCTGACGCTGTTTCATCCTCCTTAAGAGGGGAGAGGAGCGCGTAATTCAATCCAACATCCACGCGCTTATATGCCGGCGCACGAAAATACCCTTCATCACGGGATGTATGGGGAGCCGTCGTTGGTAGTCCATCAGAGAATATTCCTCGCAACGAGAACTTCAACTTAGGAATCTTTGGGAAATAGTCGGTAAAGTAAACCGCAAACGAATATCGCTGATCTGTAGGACGTGGCACGGTTACACCATTCAGGTTTTCTCCGGTTTTCATCAACGAGAAACTAATCCAAGAATCGGTACCAGGGACGAACTGACCAAATAGTTTAAAATCAAGGCCCATGGTGTAGCCATTCGTACTATTCACACCATCATAAACTACCTTAAGATTATCAACTTCGTAAGGAATCAGATTATTAAGCTTCTTATAATAGGCTTCGCCCGACAACTTAAACGGGCGATCCATGGTACGGAACGTATAATCCCCACCCAATATAAAATGAATACTCTGTTGCGACTTGATATCGCTATTCAGGTGAATTGTTGTATTTCCGTTACCATCCTCGATAGGCTGACGAAACTCCTTATAGAATGGTTGTTGGTAATATAATCCGGTTGCAAAACGCAATGTCAGAGAATTATTTCGTTCAGGGATAAAAGCCACATTTGCTCTTGGCGACACCAAGAATTCCTTATTAAAATCCCAATAAGAGAAACGCAAACCGCCGTTAAACACAAAATAACCGGCGTTCGAGTTAAGCTTATACGAATCAGCGATATAGAAGGCCATACGATTGGTAGCCACATCCTGATTAGATGTTTGATTATATATCATGCGGATATTTTGCCCATCCGTAGGAAGCGTATAGCCGGCAGAGTCGCGCAACTCCCATTCTCGGCTACGTTCCATTATTTTCTGATGATTAAAACTCAGTCCGTATGTTAGATTATTGTTATTGAGCGATGTATGCCCGCTAACGCCTAACGAGAACACTGAGATTTTCAGACGGTTACGCGAATGTTCATGATAACGGCCAACGCCTAATTCGCCACCAATAGCATTATCCGGATTACCCTCGCCTGTAGTTCCGGCGCTATCCAGCCAATATTCACCTGAAATGTCATACGAAACCAATTCATTGGTCAAGTAGCCGGATGCCAACAAATTAAATGCTGTTGATTTTGACGGTTGATACTGCAGGTTCAGCGCACCGAAATAAGTTTCAAATCGATCCTTTTCGCCTCCATCGAAGTAAACCTTGAAGGATTTAGCATCGGTAGATGTTCCGAAATTAGTCTCTCTGCTTACCGGTGTAAACTTATAATTATTTATAGCGATATTGCCCAAGAAAGAGATTTTCCATTTCTTATTGAGCTTAAAATTCATATTAGTCTGATAATCAAAGAAGTTCGGATCATATTCACCCTTTGATTCCATAGAGCTCAACAACGAAGCATTACGCTTATAGCGAATCCCATGTAGCTGAGAAAACTTTCCCTTACTTTGGCCGAATGTCAATGAGCCTCCCATCATCGACAAAGATAAAGAACCCTCCAAGGATTCCGGCTCACGATAGGTAATATCCAAGGCAGACGACATCTTATCGCCATATTCAACTCCGAAACCACCGGTAGAGAAGCTAATCGACCCAACCATATCCGGATTAATCACCGACAAGCCCTCTTGCTGACCGGAGGAAACCAACTGCGGACGATATACCTCCACACCATTGATGTAGACCGAGTTTTCATCATACGTACCACCACGCACCGAATATTGGCTCGACATTTCATTCGATGAATTCACACCGGCTATAGTAGTTAGCATTGATTCTACAGAGCCACCGGTTGCATCAGCTGCATACTTATAAGACTCTTTATCAATGGTTTGCATCTGACCGGTCTGTTTACGATATTCCGTCACCTCAATCTCACTCAGAGCATGGTCTTTCTCCTTCATGATGACCGTTAAGGCCATATCTCCCTTTGGCTTAATGAGTTGGCGCTTAAGCTCTTCATATCCTATACAGGTAAAGACTACGGTCAGCGTATCTGATTGCGGCGCTGATAATCTATATGAACCATCTAATCCGGTAGTTGTTCCCAAAGCTGTTCCGGCTACTCGAACCGTAACAAATTCAAGTGGCTGATTATCAGTATCCGACACACGACCGTGAATCGAAACTTGGGCATAAACAATAGATGGAGTAACAGCAGCGGCCAGCGAAACCAAGCCTGATATGTAGTTGATTTTTGGAAACTTCATTGATATCAAGAAAATGATGTTCAAGTCTTATAGCTGAATTACCAGACAAAGGACTCTGATATTTATAACGGAAAGTTGACTCATTAATTATATATAGCCGAATTTGTTTGCCATTAGTTAGCAAAATCTTTAACTTTGCACTACGATAATTGCACAATTCAGCAATATATATGATTGTATTTGATTTAGATGATACGCTTTACAAGGAAGCTGATTATGTTGAATCAGGCTTCAAAGCCGTTGCTTTAGCATTGGGCAAAACCGGTCTAATTGACTATGGATCGGCCAATCAGATTTTGGCATCAACTGCCGACAATGCTAACCGTTTTGAACAACTGCTAATAGCCATTAAAGCACGCAACCAGGCCGAGAATGCAAAAAACATAGACATTCCCTGGATGCTCAACATTTATCGCACCCACAGGCCTTCAATTTCGCTTCCGGAAGAATCCAAAGAACTACTCAGCCGGCTAAAAGCACGAGGAGTCAGAATCGGACTAATTACTGATGGGCGCTCGATAGGACAACGAGCTAAAATCGAGGCCTTAGGCTTAATGGACTATTGCGATAATCAAAATATCATTATCTCGGAAGAAATAGGCTACGAAAAGTACTCGCCGGAAGGCTATCAACTAATAATGCAACGGAATCCAGATGAAAAGAGATTCGTATACATAGGTGACAATCCAAAGAAAGATTTCTATTGGGCAAACCGGTTAGGATGGACTACGATAATGCTTCTTGATAACGGACGCAATATTCATCACCAAGCCGAGGTAATTGCTTCGTTGGGAAATCCGCATGAATATTTAGCGCAATACACAATTAAGCATCTAACAGATTTAGATACTGTTTTAAATACGGTAGATTACGAATAGATCACGCGCTGAGCCGAATTAGCCCATTTGTTACATAATGATGATTATGTAAAATAGCTTGGATATTTAATTAGGGTTCACATATCTCTTGATTTTTTTTCATATCGATTAAACATTATGGATTTATATAAGTCTAACAATAAATGTATCACTATTAATCTTCTATAATTCAATGAAAAAACTTTTTGCAGAAGGTATCGGAACGATGTTCCTGGTACTCATGGCTTGCGGAAGCGCAGTGCTCGCAGCCGGCGCGAATGGACATATCGGCGCCTACGGTGTTGGAGTATGTTTCGGTTTAACCCTATTATGCCTTGTTTACTGCATCGGTAATATCTCCGGATGCCATGTAAACCCGGCAGTTTCGTTTGCTATGCTCCTCAGCGGCAAGATGAACGTAAAGGAATTTGGTGGCTACGTAGTTGCTCAGCTTGTTGGAGCAGCTGTAGGTGGCGGCCTGCTTTATCTGCTCGTTTCGTTAGCCCCCGCATTTGAATTTGGCGGCACAACAGCTACTTGCGGTGGCCACGATGCATGCAGCCTTGCAACCAACGTACTCCAGCCCGGTGCAACCAGTGGCTTGGCATTGGTTACCGAAATTCTCTTAACCTTCTTCTTTGTAATGGTTATTCTCGGTGCTACAGATGAAAAACTTGGCTGTGGCAAGTTGGCCGGTGTTGCAATCGGCTTAGCACTTGGCTTGGTCAATATCGTTGGTATCCCCGTTGATAACTGTTCAGTGAACCCCGCCCGCAGCTTTGGCCCTGCCCTATTCGACAGCGCAGCATGGCCCGACTTCTGGATTATGGTAGTTGGCCCGCTCGTTGGTGCAGCCCTGGCAGCATTTGTTTGGAAAGCTGTTTCTTGCAATAAGAAAGCATAACTTTAACATCGCGGCACCAGCACCCCTACACTGATGCCGATCTAAAAGCAAAAAACAAACTCGGAAGAAGATTTTCCTCCGAGTTTGTTTTTTTGCTATTTCAGATTGGAGATTAAAGTCTCCAACTGACTAGACCGACTATAATAGTGATTAGGCCTTAACGCGTTCCAGATAGTCGCCTGATCGGGTATCTACGCGTACCTTATCGCCAATGTTGCAGAACAAGGGAACACGAACAGTAGCGCCCGTTTCAACTTCTGCAGGCTTAAGAGTGTTGGTAGCGGTATCGCCCTTGATGCCGGGTTCGGTGTACTTGATTTCAAGAACAACGTTGGCAGGCATTTCGCAAGTGAGGACGGTTTCAGATTCTGCATGAACCATAGCTTCTACGATATCGCCATCCTTAAGGAACTGTACGCCTTCGATGCTCTCACCGGGAACGATAATTTCTTCCCAAGTTTCAGTATGAAGGAAATGGTAGCCCATTTCATCCTTGTAAGAGTACTGATACGGACGACGTTCGATGCGAACTTCGTTGACTTTTACTCCGGAGTTCCAGGTCTTGTCGAGGATACGACCAGTCTTCACGTTACGAAGCTTTGTACGAACGAAAGCCGGACCTTTACCGGGCTTTACGTGAAGGAATTCAACAATGAAGAAATAGTTGCCATCGATATCGAGGCACATGCCGTTTTTAAAGTCAGCTGTTGTTGCCATAAAATTTTGTATGGTAGTATGTTAATTGATTTTTAGGATGAGATCATCAACCAACCCGCAATAGGTCAGGCGGATTGACTTGCAAAATTACAATTTTTTCAGCAGATATACAAACTAATCCACCCCACCCCTACCAAAACTTTTTACAGCCGGCAGAGTTAGGTTAATAGCAAATTACTAGTCTATTAGTATTATTCTTAGTCATTACTTCCACACATAGCGCAATTATTAGGATTATTATGTTAATTTTGACTCAAAATGTTAATCAGCTAACTTTATTGCGACAAAAAAGTTAGCATCTTAGCAAAAATGATTATCCAATCTTGACAACATTCTTGCTTCTAATTCGTTAAAATTAGTAAAGGGATGTATCAAAATTCAGATTAAGAATGAAGAAATCAACAATATGGCTCCTAACAGTACTGATGGCCGTAACGCTTTCAGGCTTGCTATATATCCAAATTATATATATGGAGAGCATGATTCGGATGCGCGATGACCAATTCGCTGAGGGCGTCAAGCGTAGCCTATATGCCGTCTCATCGCTGTTAGAGCAAGATGAAACCAAATATTTTCTAGAAGAGGATGTTGCTCAAGTTGAGTCATCATCGGTCTACACTCAGTATGGCGGCACTCCCCACCTGGGGGGTATTAAATACTCCTTTACCACCCATAGCGGATTGGTTGGCGACGTAACCGTAAAAGCCGATGCCGATAAGATCTACAAGCTGCAGAGCGAACAGAACAACATGGCTAATAGCTACAACTCAATGCGCGAGGAGCTGAAGGGCCAATATCTCTATCAGAAAGGAATCATTGATGACGTAATCATCAATATCATGAATAAGGCTGCAGACCGACCTATTCAGGAAAGAGCCGACTCCGTTTCGGTAAGGAACTATCTCAAAAAAGAATTGGAAAACAACGGTCTGAATCTGCCTTTTGAATTTGCCGTAGTTAGTCGCAACGGCCATATGTTTTACCAATCCGGCGGATTCAAAAAATCGAACGAAGAGAATGTTGAAAACGCGATGTTTGTTCAATCGCTGTTCCACAACGATCCGGCTACTAAAAAGAACTATCTCAAGGTATATTTCCCGTCAAAGAACAATTATATTCTGAGTTCATTGACCTTCATGATTCCGTCATTTCTCTTTACGTTTATTCTGTTAATCGTATTCCTCTACACGATTATTCTCGCATTCCGCCAGAAGAAACTAACAGAGATGAAGAACGATTTCATCAACAACATGACTCACGAATTCAAGACACCGATTTCAACCATATCGCTAGCTGCGCAGATGCTTAACGATGACTCTGTAAGGAAATCGCCAACAATGTTGCAACACATCTCCGGAGTCATAAACGACGAAACCAAACGCTTGCGTTTCCAAGTTGAGAAGGTACTGCAGATGTCGATGTTTGACAAAAAGAAAGGCACAATCCGCCTGCAAGACGTAGATGCCAATACACTGATTTCGAATGTAGTCCACACCTTCCGCTTGAAGGTTGAGAAATATGGCGGACATATCACCGCCAAATTCGATGCCGAAGACGCTATCGTCAATGTCGACGAAATGCACTTTACCAACGTTATCTTCAACCTTTTGGACAATGCCGTAAAATACCGCAAGGAAGAAACGCCGCTTGAACTTAACATTTCAACGGAAAACGTTGCAGGCAACAAGCTTAAAATCATCATTGCTGATAACGGCATCGGAATCAAGAAAGAAGACCTCAAGAAGATATTTGAGAAATTCTATCGCGTTTCAACAGGCAATCGCCACGACGTTAAAGGCTTCGGTTTGGGCCTTGCATACGTCTACAAGATGCTGAATCTGATGGGAGGCACAATCACTGCAGAAAGCGACTTCGGCAAAGGGACTCGCTTCATAATCACCCTGCCGTTGCTCTCCACAGAAGACGAGGATCAAAAATAAACCAACAAAATTAACGTTCCGTGTGAACTTTTTCAATCGTTAAATCTTATATAAATATAACAAAACTTTAAAACTATGGATGATCGTATGAGAATCCTCCTTTGCGAGGATGACGAAAACCTCGGTATGCTGCTTCGCGAATACCTCCAGGCAAAAGGCTTCAATGCCGACCTCTACGCTGACGGCGAAGCCGGTTATCGTGCATTTCTTAAGGGAAAGTATGATATCTGCGTTCTCGACGTTATGATGCCTAAAAAGGACGGCTTCACATTAGCACAAGAAATCCGTTCTGTCAACAGCGAAGTTCCTATCATCTTCTTGACTGCAAAGACTATCAAGGAAGACATCCTCGAAGGCTTTAAGATCGGTGCTGACGACTATATCACCAAACCCTTCTCAATGGAGGAACTCGTATTCCGTATTGAGGCCATCCTGCGTCGCGTAAGAGGCAAAAAGGGTAAAGAAGTGACCATGTACAAGATTGGCCAGTTCACATTCGACACCCAGAAACAAGTGCTCATGATTGAGGACAAGGTTACCAAGCTGACCACAAAGGAATCCGAGCTACTGAGTCTGCTCTGCGCTCACGTTAATGAAATTCTCGAACGTAACTACGCTTTGAAGACAATCTGGATAGACGACAACTACTTCAACGCTCGTTCTATGGATGTCTACATCACCAAGTTGCGCAAGCACCTCAAGGATGATCCCTCAATTGAAATCATCAATATCCATGGCAAGGGCTATAAGCTGATTGCTCCCGAGATGAAGGAAAACGCATAATCACTCCCCCCTCTCATAAACATCCACAGGCCTCTCAAAGCGTTGCTACAGCGCTTTGAGAGGCCTGTGGGTGTTTAGAAATCATCATTTAATAAATAATCGTCAATCTCATCGCGCGATTCATCAATCAAATCCATTTCATCTGAGATTCTGTCATATTCATCCTCCAATGCTTCATAACGAGCCGATCCAATCTCCAGATCATCCATTTGCGACTCAAGTTCATCAGCACGAGAAGAAAGGTCGTCGTAGCGTTCCGACATTGCATTATACCGTTCGTTCATCCGCCACAAATCTTCAGTCGATACGTTGCCATCTGACTGCCGAATATAACCTCCGGCCGAGTGCGACTTTCTCCTTCGATTAAGCAGCCAATTCAGCGCTAAAGCATTTCCTAAATAGTTCCAGAATCCCATGATATAGAAATTTAATTGAAAGCTAACAGGGAGCACACCCAATGCACGGCATGCTCCCTGTATATCTAGTTACGTAAGTTATCGAAATCTATTAGATCCAACGAGTATACGCGAAGTCCATACGGTGAGGCAGGTCTGCATTTACGGGGTAGAGACGGAAGCCATAGCGGAACACACCCGAATCCTTCAACTTAGCGTGGAGCTGGTAGGTAATAACGTTACCCTCCTGCTTGAGGACGTCGAACTGGCGAGTGTACCAGAACTTCTCTTCACCATCCTGGCTCTTGTAAACAACCATTTCGAGGCCGAGGTCCTTGCCAAGGCCGTTGGTATCAACGATAGCACGAACGGCGTAGTCAGAGCCGGTAGTTGTCTTTGAGATATCAGAGCCTTCGATGTCGAAGACCTTGATACCATCCCATGCGGCAGCAACCTTTTCCTTCCAAGCTGCGATTTCCTTAGCCTTAGCGAAGTTGT